>JBIITO010000141.1:0-5058 GCA_044340465.1 Crocinitomicaceae bacterium
GAAATACGAGTATGTGGGTTAGTATAACTTTATTTTTGGAACGACACAATGTACTTCTCTCCCTGGCGAGGGATTAAGGCGCCGCACTGAATTTACCGAAGTGGAGGGGCATTACTGAAGAAAGAGCATTGTGAAAGGAAGTGTGGATATTAACTTCTTAATTATACCTACTTTTTACGGACAAAAAGTAGCAAAATTTAGGGTGCGTTTATCGAACCCGTCCTTTCACTTTTTCAAGGAACATGGAGCATAGAACATGGATCTCCATATTCCATCCCCCAGCTCCCGGCACCTTGATCTCGGCTCCGCTCGATCTGCGGTATCCGAGCCTAATAGCCTGCCGAGGTGAAGCGATCAATGTTCGATCCGCGCGAGCTGTCTCATCTCTCGCAGCGCAAGCGGTCCAGCTGATCCTTATTTTATCACCGATACTTTTAACGACTTGGTTTGACGTGCTGAACGCAGGTGGATGTAATAAATTCCGTTGGCGATTTGGGCCACATTTACCGGGTAATCGTAATAGCCGGGAGAAAGAGTTTGACCGTTTTCGAAACGGCGAATGGTTCGGCCTTTATCATCATCCAGCGTTAGGTAGACCTCCGCCGTATTGCTGAGGAAAATGCGCACATTGAAGTCCTGTGCTACCGGATTGGGGAAGACGGGTAAAATCACAATCTCTTCGCCTTCTATGTTGCTGCAAACATTATTATTTTCCAGGTATGTTTCTCGATTTTGATAGAGATCATAGGCCAGACCTCCCAAACAAATATAGGATTCGACCGCGTCCTGATTATTGAATATAGACGTTGGCATCGCGTTGAACACATAGATGGAATCCTCCATTGGTTTCAATATTCCATCCCATAGTTCATTGAACAGTAAACCTTTGTTTGTCTCCACGATAAAATCAGCGGAGACGAGATCCACTGTACCCGAATTTTTCAATTTAACCCCTATCTTGTACCAAAGCCCATCCTTTTGCAGAAAGAGCTGCGACACCTCCATATCGATCATTGCTCTTCGTACTAAAATCTTTTTGACACTCGTATCCGAACAGCCGGCAGTATTTAGCGCAACGAGCATGACTTCCAAAGTAGAATCCTGCCAATTGGCGTCGTAGGTGTGTTCCGGAGAAAATTTAGTCGAAAATGCACCATCCCCAAACGTCCAAAGCGCTATGGAACCTGCATTCGAGGTGTTTTGGAATACGAACGGTTGACCTACAGCTACAATTCCAGTACCTGTAGAAAAGGAAGCGTTGAATTGCTCATTGACCTCGAAAAATTGATTTTTCTGCGAACGGCAACCCTTCGTAGACCAAGTATATAATTGAACCTGCTGCTGTCCGAGCGCATTCACAAACCAGGCATTCTCCTTTCCATATAGCGTATCGGTCTGGTTGATGACCCAGAGGGTAGAGTCGATCGCGCCCAATGAAACTTCGGATGTGTTTTCCAAGCTTACATAGGAATCCTTGCAAGCCGAACCCACAAGCATAGAGATTACCGGATTGGCATACACCTCCACATCTTTTACAGCAGTTGACGAACAATCAAACGTATTGGTTACTGTGAGACTTACCTTCTTGAAACCATGATCCGAATATGTATACTTTGGATTAATGAGTATCGAAGATGTATTGTTCCCAAAATCCCAAGCATATATTGACCCGGGCTGCGTATTGGATGTACTCAAAAACTGGATCGGGGTACCCTGGCAAGTACTTTCAAATACGAAATTGGTTACGGGAGACGGATCAATCTTTACAATTTTTACAATACTATCCTCACAACCATTGTTATCCGAAACCAACAATTTCACATTATAACTACCCACTTGATCAAAAATACGGTTTGGAATAGGGATAGTCGAAAAGTTATACGCTCCAGTTGAAGGTATGCCAAAGTTCCAATTATAGGCACTTATGGATGACCCTCCGGCAGAGGAGGCATCAAAGAATTGAATTTCCTGTTTCTGACAATGGCCCGTAAATGTGAATGAGGCCGATGGATTGGTAAAAACTTCAATGGTGTCATACGCGTACGAACCGCATCCACTTGATGCTTGCACATACAATTCTACGGGATAAACACCCGGTGCAGGATAAGTATGCTCCGGGTTTTGACGGTTAATAACCACTCCATTTCCCATATCCCAAGTCCAATCGGCAACTACATCGGTTCCTACACCCATACTTTGATCCTCAATGGGAGCTACCCCGTTCAGGCAATGATCCTGCACTAAAAAATTCGCTATCGGCGCAGTTCCTACATTAGTAATAAAGATAGTATCTCGCGCCACACAACCGTTGATGTTTGTACTTTGCAACCAATAATTGCCCGTTGGCCCTACAGGATAAGTAGCTTGAGTGGAAGGCGCTCCACCTTGCCAAGCGTAACTCACGGTTTCAGAAGCACCGATCTGCAGAGAAAGGGGGTTGCCGGTACAAAGGGAAGTGTCAGCACCGAGGTAGGCGGTGTTTTCGTAGTAATCCACAGAAAAAGTAATAGGATCGCTTGTTCGTGTGCAACCTAAACCATCGGTAACGGTAACGGAATAGGTTCCCGGTGCACTAATAGAAAGTGATTCACTGACAACTCCGGTACTCCACAAATAACTGTATGAAGATCCCAAACCGACGTCCCAAATTGTACTTTGTCCGTCACAAATAAAATTAGTGGAAGGATCGAGTATTTCGGGATAATTGATCTGGATAGTATCCCTTGAAACAAAACCAAAAATATCCTTTCCCTCCACCCAATATAGACCGGGTTGTTTGATGGAAATAGTTGCACTTGTTTCACCTGTACTCCAGAGAATATCAGAAAAATTGGACGCGATGGATAAATTGATCGGACAAAAATCAGTTAAAATGGTCGAATCCTTTCCAAGATTCAAGGGGGGAGCATATTTATACCTCAAATAAGACCGAATATCATTCTTTTGGGTAGCATCTGCAGATTCAATGAATACAACCTCATTGATGTTCCCATTAAAATAAAGTACCTCCCCGTTATCTCCGGAATTGTTGTACGCGCCAAATATGAATCGAAACGTGGAATTAATAGGACCGGTTGTAGTAAAGGCGCTTGTACCAACCAGGGTATTATTGACTTCAAAAGAGAAATTCGCACCAGGCCTGTCTACCGTAGCCTGAAAAAGACCGAAACCATTGTATCCGGGCAACGAATTAAGGGGCGATCCAACACTCTGATTATCAAACATCAAAAACAAGTATTTATTTACTTCCTTGAGCATGGCGTAACGATTTGGAGCCGCACCAGCTTTGGATTTTGCAAAAAATGCCCCGTCTGCCAAACTTGTCTTACCAACAACAAACATGGTTCTGCTGGAAGACATCAGATCCAGAATATCACCTCCTATTAAGCACTGACCTCCGCTAAATTTGAACGCATCATGACCATTCAAAACATTTGTTTCTATGGTTGGTCTTTTTACATTATTGGATTGGGAAAGAGTAAATGCATTGGAACTTTGATCCAGAAGATCTGAAATTTTATTATCGGCATCAAGCGTGACACCCGCTTCAGGAGTCAGATGCAGAGATAAGGTGGTTAACTGATCGGGAGCAAAAATCTTGAAGGAACCAACCGGCGAAAAATTCCAGGATGTCGAATTCTGAAATCTGACACGCCAGTATTTTTGACCCATCGTTAAGGAGGAGGTATTCCATGTATCGCCCAAAAATAAAGGAGAAGTTAGTTCAATTTCAGAAAAATCTGACATCGTTGAAATTTCAACCTGACATACAACACTACCATAGTTGTTCCATTCAAAATCAACAGATCCTGTAGAAAAATACTGACCATTTTTAGGCAAGACCAATGACAGATCTTGCGCTATACCACAGAATCGAATCAGCAGAGCGGCGATCAATATGAATTTCCTATATTTGCACATTGTTTCGTTAACAGTAAATTAAAAATAAAGTTAATTGTAATTTTTCTATAAGCCTGAATTGTTTTCTTGAATTTTCAATGTGGTGAACAAAAATAAACGTGACTTAAAATGGAATACCGTGATAACACCAAGGACGAATTGGTTTTATTTTGGATTCAAGGAAATATGGGAGTACCGCGATCTATTGATATTATTCGTCCGTAGAGATATTGTAGCCACCTATAAACAAACCATCCTCGGTCCGCTCTGGTTTTTCATCAGCCCCATCTTTACAGTCATTACTTTCACTTTTGTTTTTCACTCGATCGCTAAGATCTCCACAGACGGAATTCCTGCCCCACTTTTTTACCTTTCCGGCACAACACTTTGGAATTATTTTCAAAATTGCCTAACAGGAACTTCAAACACATTTGTTGCCAATGCAGGTATTTTTGGAAAAGTATACTTCCCTAGGATTATTTCCCCCCTTGCTTTGGTCCTTTCCAATCTAGTTAAACTGGGTATTCAGTTGGTTATTTTGATTTGTTTTTGGTTCTATTATTTTTCCTCTGGGCAAATAAGTATATCCCCGGAGATTGGCCTCACCCCGTTCTTGATCATTCTTCTTGCCATCATAGCCTTGGGCTCAGGTATCATTATTTCATCATTGACCACCAAATACAGGGATTTCTCCTTTTTTATTGCTTTTGGTATTTCACTATTGATGTATGCAACTCCGGTGATCTACCCGGCATCTGCCATACCTGAATCTTATCGTTATCTCTTTGAATTGAACCCGATAGCACCAATCATTGAGGCTTTCAGATTTGGCCTTACCGGTTCGGGAAGTATAAGTTTATCCGGAATTCTGTACAGTTTGTCTTTCGGAGCAGTCCAGCTAACCATAGGACTTCTACTGTTCAACAAAGTAGAAAGAAACTTCATGGACACCGTCTAGCCAAAGGTATTTCTTCATTTTTAATTCGTATCTTCGTAGCATGTCTAATGCTATTGAGGTAGAGAACCTATCCAAAAGATATCGATTAGGAAACATTGGTTATGCAAGTTTGCGAGATGATCTTGCCTCTTGGTATGATCAACTTCGTGGAAAAGAGGCTTACTTACAGAAAAAGATAGCGACAAACGACCGTACAGAAT
>JBIITO010000043.1:0-16527 GCA_044340465.1 Crocinitomicaceae bacterium
TGGCGGCCATTCGCGAACTATTTTTAATCGGCTTTCTGTAAATGGCATGCTGATCGCGTTTGATCAGGATCCGGATGCGGTGAAAAATACATGGGAAGCTTCTAATTTCAAATTTGTCCCTGCAAATTTCTCTTTTCTTGCGAATCACCTAAAGTTGATGGGGATCCATCAGGTGGATGGCATTCTTGCTGACTTGGGTGTGTCCTCGCATCAGTTTGATAAGGAAGAGCGCGGATTTTCTATTCGTGCCAATGTCAAGCTGGATATGCGGATGAATCAATCCGGGGACCTGAGTGCTTTTCAGGTGGTAAATGAATACCCTGAAGAACAGCTCTCTCGTCTATTATATGTATTCGGTGAGCTGAAAAATGCGCGCAAAGTTGCGGCCGGAATAGTTCGTGCACGGGAGAATCGAAAGCTGAGCACGACCGGGGAACTGATGGATGTCATCGCGCAATTTGCGCCGAAATTCAAGGAACATAAATTCTTCGCTCAGGTGTTTCAGGCTATTCGCATAGAAGTAAATCAAGAAATATCTGTGCTCGAGCGTTTTCTGGAACAGACAGCAGATGTATTGAAACCTGGTGGCCGACTGGTGGTGATGTCTTATCACTCGCTGGAGGACAGATTGGTGAAGAATTATATGAAAAGAGGAAGTCTGTCAGGTGAAATTACTAAGGATTTTTTTGGGAATGTACTGAAGCCCTTTACAGAGGTAACTAGACATCCAATTGTACCTAGAGAAGAGGAGATTGAGTTGAATCAACGTGCACGCAGTGCCAAACTAAGAATAGCAGAACGCAATGAGCGATAATGAATTTCTGGACAAGGACACCATCGAGGAATTGACGCGCAAAGAGCGTCAGAAGGAGGGAAAGGATCGCGCTCGGTCTAAGCCGAAAAACACGCGTCCTAATGCGTTTGCGCAAATTCTTAATGGTGATTTCCTAACGCGTGAATTTGTGGTTAACAACCTCAATTTCATCTTTTTCATCATGCTTCTTTTGCTATTGATCGTGGGTAAAGGATATTACGGTAAGCAGCTTTCAAAGGATATTGATACAGCTCAAAAACAACTGGATGAAATGACTGCAGATTATGTGGAGATCAAAGCTCGCATGGAGGAAGGAACAAGAAGATACAAACTGGTTCAGCGACTTGGGCCAAAAGGACTGGTTGAGTCTGAAGATTCGATCAAAGTGATCAAATTGAAAGTGTCTAAAAAGTAAATGACGACGGAAAAGAAAGATATCATTTGGAGAGCTTACCTAGTGTATTTCGGTTTTATAATCGTTATGCTCATCGTGTTATTCAAAACGGTGTCCATCCAATTTGGGGAGTCGACCCAGTTCTTTGCTTCCGGTGATAACACTAAAACTATTCAAACGGTAAAACGCATTCCGCGAAGAGGGGAGATCCTCGATGTAAATTTTACGCCTCTGGTAACTTCGGTATCCTCCTTTGATATCCACATGGATCCAATGGTTGTAGATCAGAAGACTTTTGATGCAGAAGTATCAGATCTCGCAGCAGGATTGGCAAGGATTTACAATGACCGCAGTGCCTTTGAATATGAACGAATTATCCGTGGAGCACGCGAACGTAAAAGTCGCTATCTGTTGATCCGAAAAAAAGTGAGTAACGAGGAAAGACGTGCTTTGGGTAAGTTGCCCATCTTCAATTTAGGCCGACTTAAAGGTGGATTTATTGATACAGATGAGATCATTGAACGCAAACGTCCGAATGGTGAATTGTTGAGACGAACACTTGGTTCTTGCAAGTACAATGACTCTTTAGGAATGCTGGAGGGAACAAAAGGTATTGAGCAGGCATTCAATGAATATTTAAGCGGGGAACCGGGCGAAGAGATCGAGCAGAAAATTCCAACTGGTTGGAAAAAAACCGGCCAGATAGTTAAGGAAGCTGTGGAGGGCGCAGATGTAATCACTTCTATAGACAAAGAAATTCAGGAGGTGGCTTCCTCTGAATTGGAAAGACAATTGAAGGATCAGAAGGCCAAGCATGGGTGCGTGGTGGTGATGGATGTGAAGACAGGTTTCGTAAAAGCGATATCGAACCTTTCCAGGAGAGAGGACGGAACCTACGGTGAGCAAGATTTCAACTTTGCTATTGGTCGCAAGGAGGTTCCCGGTTCTACATTTAAACTGGCATCTATTATGGCGGCTCTTGAGGATGATAAGATTGATATCAAAGACACCGTCGATGCGTTTGGGATCTATCAGTTCAACGGTGGCAAATTATTGGATGCGCATGAGGGAGGGTATGGTCGAATTTCCATTAAAACTGCATTTGAGAAATCCTCAAATGTTATTGCGAAAGTGATCAACCGTGCTTACGGCAAAGAGCCTGAAGCCTTCATTGAACGATTAGAATCTTTTGGACTTACGGAACCCTTGGGTATTGACCTTGAGGGTGAACCAACCCCAACGATCTACAGACCGGGTTCGAACCATTGGTATGGCACCTCTCTGCCTTGGATGTCTATAGGTTATGAGGTTCAACAGACACCTCTCCAGACACTGGCGTTCTACAATGCAGTGGCCAATGGGGGTGATTTGGTACGTCCGCAATTTGTTCAGGAGGTGCGCCGGGGTGTTGAAATCGTGAAACGTTTTGAACCTGTAGTATTGCGTAAAAAAATCTGTTCTGAAAGTACGCTAACTATTCTTCGCTCATGCTTGGAGGGGGTCATGACGGATGGTACAGGTAAGAACATCAAATCATCCCAATTCAAGATTGCCGGAAAAACGGGTACAGCCGTTATCCTGAATTCTGACGGAAGATACGGTGCAAAAGGGCAGCGTTCGTATCAGGCATCTTTTGTGGGTTACTTCCCGGCAGACAAGCCTCTTTATTCTTGTATCGTTGTCATTTCAGAACCGAAAAAGGAATACTATGGGGCTGTTGTTTCAGGCACCGTATTCACGGCCATAGCTAATAAGGTGTACGCATCTGCATTAACCTATCACCACGCAGTGAACAAAGGAAAGAAAATCGAAAAGAACACCCCGGTTAGTCTGAGCGGGAACAAATTTGATCTGGTTCGCGCATTCAAATTTCTGAATGTCAATTACGAATTAGTATCTCCATCTGAATGGTTAAGAACGGATCGTGATAGTACGCATGTACGTTTGAAACAACGTTCTGTAGCAAAAGAGGCTGTTCCAAATCTGGTTGGATTGAGTGCAAAAGACGCTGTTTACCTCATCGAATCGAAAGGAATGAATGCACACGTAAGTGGTTACGGATGTGTGGTTAAACAATCTATCCCTGCGGGTAGACCACTGTTCAGGGGAGGGGTAATAGAATTAACGCTTGATTAATGGAACGCTTGAAGGACATATTGCAAGGGGTTCAAACTTTAGCTATTGAAGGTGATCAGGATCGTTCGGTAAAGGCATTGGTTTTTGATTCCCGTAAGGCTGGGGCGGATGATGTATTCTTCGCTATTCGTGGAGCAAGTGTGGACGGACACCAGTTTATACCGCAGGTGGTAGAGAATGGGTGTGCCCTTATTGTCGCGGAACAGATGGATCAAGTGCCTGTTGGAGTAACATTCATTCAGGTAAAGGATTCATCAGAGGCACTTGCTGAAATGGCTTCTAATTTTTATGGTCGTCCTTCTTCAAAACTGAAATTGGTAGGTGTTACCGGCACCAATGGTAAAACGACTACGACCACTTTGCTCCATAAGTTGTATACGCAACTTGGATACCATTGCGGATTGCTTTCCACGGTGGTTAATCGCATAGGTGAACGT
Source organism: Crocinitomicaceae bacterium (assembly GCA_044340465.1). Taxonomy (GTDB): domain Bacteria; phylum Bacteroidota; class Bacteroidia; order Flavobacteriales_D; family Crocinitomicaceae; genus M0103. The sequence continues at coordinate 3,782 of JBIITO010000043.1, forward strand.
GAAATCTCATCAACGCATACTACACCTGATCAGGTAAGTTTGAATGCGCTTTTGGCTGAAATGGTAGAAGATGGATGTTCACACTGCTTCATGGAAGTGAGTTCACATGCCGTGCATCAGAAACGAATCGGTGGTTTGAACTTTACTGGGGCTGTGTTCACTAATATAACACACGATCACCTTGATTATCATAAAACGTTTGCTGAATACATCCGAGTGAAGAAAAGCTTTTTCGATGGGTTGTCTTCTGATGCATTCGCTCTCACCAATTCCGATGACAAAAACGGTATGGTGATGTTCCAAAATACAGCTGCGCAAAAACATACTTATGCCCTCAAATCACCTGCAGACTTCAAAGCGAAAGTGCTGGAGAATCAATTTTCAGGACTTGTATTGTCATTGAACGGCGTGGAAGTGTGGACGCGATTAATTGGCGATTTCAATGCATACAATCTACTGGCTGTTTTTGCGGTAAGTCAACTATTAGGAGATGATGCTACCGAAGTTATGACCGTGTTAAGTCAGCTGGATTCGGTAGAAGGCAGGTTTCAATACCTAAAAAGTGAAGGTGGTGTCACAGCCATCGTGGATTATGCCCATACGCCTGATGCGTTGGAAAATGTATTGAAAACGATTACAAACATTCGCACTAAGAATGAAACTGTGATTACAGTCGTAGGCTGCGGTGGTGATCGAGATCGTGCGAAAAGACCACAGATGGCGGAGATCGCGTGCGAAATGAGTGATAAAGTGATCCTGACTTCTGACAATCCGAGAAGTGAAGATCCTATGGACATCATCCAGGAAATGGAGGTAGGCGTTCCGGGTCAGCATTTCAAGAAAGTACTAAGTATTGTTGACCGCACGCAAGCAATTAAAACCGCTGTTTCGATGGCTGAAAAAGGCGATATCATCCTCATTGCAGGAAAAGGCCATGAAAAATACCAGGAGATCAAAGGAGTGAAACACGACTTCGATGACTTCCAGATCACACGTGAAATGTTCCATAAACTCGAGAAATAATGTTGTACTATCTTTTTGATTATCTGGACAAATTGAATTTCCCCGGGGCGGGACTATTCCAGTTCATTTCCTTCAGAGCGGCAATGGCCCTCATCACTTCGCTTATTGTTTCCATTTTCTTCGGAAAGAAGATCATCAACTTACTACGCAAACAACAGATCGGTGAAACCGTTCGTGATTTGGGATTAGCTGGTCAGATTGAAAAATCAGGTACGCCAACAATGGGTGGAATTATCATTTTGAGTGCAATCTTGATCCCAACACTCCTCTTTGCCAAATTGCACAACATCTATGTGATTACGATGCTGCTTGCTACAGTTTGGTTGGGCGTGATCGGATTCCTGGATGATTACATCAAGGTATTCAAGAAGAACAAGGAGGGTCTTGCAGGAAAATCGAAAGTTGTTGGTCAGATCGGTGTTGGATTGATTGTCGGCTGTATTCTTTACTTCTCAAACGATGTAACCGTACACAAACGAGTACCTGCGAATTATAAGTTACAAGCAGATGAAGAATTTGTTACTCGCGAGCATCTGAATGATGGAGGTACAGAATACAAATGGATCAAAACGGATGACATGACCACCACGATTCCATTTATCAAAGGGAATGAGTTCAACTACAACTGGCTGATTGGTGACTCCAACAAATCCTATGGCTGGATGCTTTTCATTCCTATCGTGATCTTTATTGTGATTGCTGTATCGAATGGAGCAAATATGACAGACGGATTGGATGGTTTGGCTACTGGTTCCTCTGCCATCATCGGTCTGGCACTGGCCATCCTTGCCTATGTGAGTTCAAATGCTCGTTTTGCGGATTACCTGAATGTGATGTATATACCACTTGCTGAGGAACTTGTGATCTTCATTGCCGCATTCGTGGGTGCTTGCATCGGATTTATGTGGTACAACTCCTTTCCTGCTCAGGTATTCATGGGTGATACCGGTAGTTTGGCATTGGGAGGAATTATTGCTGTGTTTGCGATCTCAATTCGAAAAGAACTCTTGATTCCTGTACTATGTGGGATCTTCCTCATTGAAAACCTTTCAGTTATTCTTCAAGTCGGATATTTCAAGTTCACCAAACGAAGAACAGGTGAAGGAAAACGCATCTTCCTTATGGCGCCGCTTCATCACCATTACCAGAAAAAAGGACTGCATGAGGCGAAGATCGTTTCGCGCTTTTGGATCGTTGGGGTCCTTCTTGCGGTAATAACTATTGTAACCTTGAAAATGAGATAATTGAAGCCTACCGGAACACATATCGTTATTCTGGGTGCCGGCGAAAGCGGTATTGGCGCAGCTATTCTTGCAGTAAAAGAGGGGTGGAATGTTTTTGTTTCCGACTTCGGAAAGATAAAGGAAGAATACAAGAATGAATTGCAGCAGCGTGGCATTTCTTTCGAGGAAGAGGGTCACACCATGGAACAGATCCTGAAAGCGGATACGGTGATCAAATCTCCGGGGATATCTGATACTGCACCTGTAATGAAAGCGATACTGGAAAAAGGAATCAGGGTGATCTCTGAAATTGAATTCGGGGGCTATTATAATAATGCCAAGACCATTTGTATCACAGGGAGTAACGGAAAGACCACCACGACCATGCTGACACATCATATCCTGAAAAAAGCTGGTATTAAAGTGGGATTGGCCGGAAATGTAGGAAAGAGTTTTGCGCGACAGGTGGCTGAATCAGATATGGATTGGTATGTATTGGAATTGAGTTCATTTCAGTTAGATGACATGAATGATTTCAAAGCTGATATCGCAATACTGACTAACATAACACCGGACCACCTAGATCGCTACGATTATATCATGCAGAATTACGTGAATTCTAAATTTCGTATCCTGCAAAACCAGACAAAAGAGGACTGGTTCATTTACAACTATGATGATCCCACCATCATGGGAGAATTAAGTCGTCGGGAGATCAAAGCCCGAACAGCTCCATTTTCATTAAAGCAACCAATGGAATTGGGTGGATTTGCAAGCGAACAACAAATAACAATAAACATAAACGATCAATTCACTATGTCAATTCATGATTTAGCACTAAAGGGTAAGCACAACACCCAAAACTCACTGGCGTCTGGGATAGCGTCAAGAATTCTGGAAATCAGAAAAGAAGTTGTACGAGAAAGTCTGGAGGACTTTGTAAATGTTGAACACCGTCTGGAATTCGTAGCCAAGGTTAATGGAATTGAGTTCATTAACGATTCTAAAGCAACGAATGTGAATTCCACATGGTTCGCGCTGGAAAGCATGGATAAACCAACCGTTTGGATCGTTGGTGGCGTAGATAAAGGAAACGACTATGCTGAGCTGATGGATCTGGTTCGCGATAAAGTGAAGGCGATCATCTGTATGGGTGTGGATAACAAGAAATTGTTGGAAACATTTTCAGGGGTGATCCCAACGATCGTTGAGGCACGCTCGGCTATGGAGGCAGTAGCATATGGCTACCGTCTTGCTAGAAAGGATGAAACCGTTTTGCTTTCACCGGCTTGCGCAAGTTTCGATCTTTTCGAGAATTACGAAGATCGTGGTAACCAGTTTAAATCTGCTGTAAGAGCGCTTTGATTAAAAAGCATGGAAAATAAACTGAGAACGGACGTTCAGGAAGAATTACCTCATTCGCGAAATGAAGTGGTTCAGGCCAAAAGTTTACCGATGCGTCCGATGGGAAAGCTTTGGGGAATGGATGTCTTTACCTGGATCAATCCTGAATCTGGAGTGTTACTCAACACGCTCGAATCCTCTCCTTTCAAAGTATTATGGATGGGAGGGGTGCAGGAAGTTTCAAAAGTACTTTCAACCGATGATTCTGTTTTGGGAACACTGGATACGGTAGTTACCTACAACGCGAATGTTTTTGGATTGAAAGAAGATTGGCTAGGTTCTCTGGTTAATGGTGCCGGAACGTCGTCTCTAGTCGATGCACTTTATTTTGTTGATTATTTCAAAGCTCCAAAAACCACAATGCTATTCACATCAAGTGGTGAAGATGCAGACGATCTTCTTAAAGAATTTGAAAGTTATATTCAGTTGATGCGATCTTAATGAGAGATTATCTGAAATACCTGAAAGGTGATGGGGTGATTTGGATCATTTCACTGATCATGCTTGCTTTTTCTTTGGTGAGTGTGTACAGTTTTGTGCCGATTCTCGTTAAAATCGAAGGAGGCACCCCGTTCAGATACCTTTTCAAACACCTGATTTATGTATTGATAGGTCTTGGCGTAATGTATTGGATTCATAAGCGAGATCCGAAATACATTTCTCAACTTTCGAAATTCGGATATTTCATAGGTGTTGCTTTGTTATTATTTACACTGTTCTTTGGAACCAAAGTGAATGATGCAGGTCGTTGGATCAAGATTCCTTTTATTGGTCTGACTTTTCAGTCATCCGATTTTGCCAAGCTAGCGTTATTAATCTATTTGTCTCGACTATTATCTAAAAAACAGGAACAGTTAGACAGTTGGAAAGAAGGTTTTAGGCCTTTGATCGTGCCCGTTCTGATCGTTTGCGGGTTGATCCTGAAGGATAATTTTTCTACTTCATTTCTATTGTTCGTGATTAGCTTGACATTGCTATTCATTGGAAAAGTGCCACTATCGAAAATCTTTCTAACCTTAGCAGGAATAGTGGTGGTGGGTATGCTCGCTGTAGGATTACATAAGGCGGTGCCCGAATTGAATTTGTTTCCGCGAATGGAAACCTGGGAGAACAGGATTTTTAACAAGCTCGATAATGATAACGATGTAAAGTCCAATGCGCAGGCCATGAATGCGCGCTATGCTATTTACAACGGACAGATTATTGGTCAAGGAGTTGGTGATGGAGAGTTGAAAGAATTCATCCCGGAGGCCTATGCAGATTTTTACTACTCGAGTTTTGTTGAAGAATTCGGATTGGTTTCAGCCGTATTTCTGATCTTGCTTTACCTGATCCTTCTCTACCGAATCATTAGGATCGGTTTGTCTTCGGACCGACTCTTCGAAACCTTTGCTTGCATTGGAATCGGAATTCTTCTGCTTACACAGGCTTCGGTCAACATGCTCGTTTGCACAGGGATTTTTCCGGTAACAGGTCAAAATATGCCATTACTAGCCATGGGAGGTTCCGCTTTGATAATGACGTGTGTTGGAATTGGGATAGTTCAAAGTATTGCAAACCGCATTTCTAATGAAAAAGAAGGCGCTTTTTCTAACGTATTGGCAGCAGAATGAAATTGAATAGAGTTGTAATATCAGGCGGTGGCACGGGTGGACACATTTTTCCAGCGGTCGCTATTGCAGATGAGATCAAACGAAGAAATCCTGATGCGGAGATTCTTTTTGTTGGTGCCGAAGGCAAAATGGAGATGGAGAAGGTGCCTGCTGCTGGCTACTCGATCATAGGGTTGCCGATTGCCGGTTTTCAGCGAAAACTCACCCTTTCTAATTTCCTTCTTCCATTCAAGATCCTGAAAAGCATGAGCAAAGCTAGGAGAATTCTCAAAGAATTCAAACCGGAAGCAGTTGTTGGTGTTGGTGGCTATGCTAGTGGACCCACATTGAAAGCAGCTACTTGGCTTAAGATACCGACACTTGTACAGGAGCAAAATTCTTTTCCCGGTAAAACAAACATATTTCTTTCAAACTCAGTGAACAGTCTATGCACAGCTTATGAAGGTTTGGAAAAATTCTTCCCCGCGAAAAAGATCCGATTAACAGGGAATCCAGTTCGTAAAGAAATGGTTGAGATCGAAGGAAAGCGTCAGGAAGCATTGGACTATTACAAGTTGGTCCCTACGAAACAGATTGTTTTGATCATTGGGGGAAGCTTGGGAGCACGCACCTTAAATCGTAGTTTGGTAGCCCATCTTGATACGATTAATGCGAACACCGAAGTACAATTTTTATGGCAAAGCGGGAAATTATATTTCGATCAGCTACAAGCTGAATTAAAAGATACTTTACCGGAAAATGTAAAGCTGGTACAGTTTATTGATCGCATGGATTTAGCTTATGCTGCGGCAGATGTGATCATTTCACGCGCAGGTGCAATATCGGTTTCAGAGTTATGCTTGATCGGTAAACCGGTCATTCTCGTTCCTTCTCCAAATGTAGCCGAAGATCATCAGACGAAAAATGCAATGGCTCTTGTGGACAAGAACGCAGCACTTTTGGTGAAGGATGTGGATAGTGAAAAAGTGCTAATACCAATGGTGCTTGAGTTAGTTAAGGATGCCAATAAGCGTCAAGAACTGAGCGTCCAAATTTTGAAATTACGAAAACCAAATGCCACCTCAGATATCGTCAATGAATTGGAAAAGATCGTAAAATAAATGAGTAGACTCGATCATATCAAACTATCTTCTTTTTCAGAAGCTTACTTTATTGGTATTGGAGGTATTGGTATGTCTGCCTTAGCGCGTTACTTTAAGTCAAATAACTGGAAAGTAGCTGGTTACGATAAAACACCCTCGGCTTTAACTAATGATTTAATTGAAGAGGGTATAAAAATTCATTTCGAAGATTTTGGAATGAACTTAGTGTCGGAGATACAATCCCTTGAAAAATGTATATTCATTTACACTCCAGCCATACCTGCGGAGCATAAAGAATTGCATTTCGTCAGGGGAAAAGGATGGCCACTATTTAAGCGATCGGAAATTCTAGGTTTGATCACTCGACAAACTAAAGGATTGGGTGTCGCGGGTACGCATGGCAAAACAACGACTAGTTCCATGCTCGCGCATATCCTAAATGAAACCGAGTTGGGATGCAATGCTTTTCTTGGTGGAATTGCGAGCAATTTTAATTCGAATTTACGTGTCAATCCATCCTCAGAGCTGACCGTTATCGAAGCAGATGAATTCGACCGTTCGTTCCTTCAGTTGAAACCATTTGCGTCGATTGTAACATCAACAGATTCAGATCACTTGGATATTTACGGTGATACGACTGAATTTTTACGTGGCTTCCAGCAATACACCCAATTGATCGATCCAAATGGAATGCTGGTTAAACGGGAAGGTTTGGAAGTTTTTTCAGATGCAAGGACTACCACTTATTCTATCGGTTCAACTTCTGCCGATTATTCAGGAAACAATCTTCGGGTAGCCAATGGTGAATTTTGCATGGATGTTTGCACACCCAATGCTGTATGGGGAGAAGTGAAGCTGGGTATACCAGGAATACATAACGCTGAAAATGCGCTTGCGTGTATTGCCATGCTGGAGTTCCTGGGACTTTCTGAGGAAAAAATACGCTCTGGCTTGCACAGTTTCAAAGGAGTCAAACGAAGATTTGAATACCACATTAAAACAGAAAATCTTATTTACATTGATGATTATGCGCATCATCCTACAGAGATACAAGCTTTGGTATCTTCCGTAAGGTTGCTTTATCCAGACAAAAAAGTCGTTGGGATATTCCAGCCGCATTTATTCTCTAGAACGCGCGATTTTTTTGATGGATTTGCTTCTGAACTTTCCAAACTGGATGAGGTGGTACTCATGCCAATCTATCCTGCTAGAGAACTACCAATTTCAGGTGTTACCAGCGAAAAGCTTTTGGGGGCAATTACCTGTGAAAATAAACAACTTTTGGATCATCAAGGAGTAATTGATTGTATCATGAATTCCCATCAGGAAGTTGTACTTACGATTGGAGCAGGTGATATCGATCGCATTGTTGAACCATTAAGAAAAGCGCTTCAATGAAAAGGTGGCTGCGTATATCGCTTTGGATCCTTTTCGCCGTTGGTGTGATTACGGTACTCTTCCTGTCACAACAAACACAGGAGATTCGATCCATGAAAAAGTCTGATATGGATATCCTAATTCATGTTAGTGGAGAGAACGCTTTCCTCAATGAACACGAACTTTACACGCGCCTGAGACGTCGAGGGTATGTGTTTGATGGTCAGATGAAAAAGGACTTGAAGATCAGAGCAATCGAGCAATATATTTCCAGTATGTCCGAAGTGAAATCGGTCCGGGTGTTTACAGAAATAGGAAGTGGTTGGAAGATCGACGTCGTGGTTCGAAAACCTATCGCCAGAGTATTCAATCGCTATGGTGAAACCTATTACCTGGACGAGGATGGTGTAGTTATGCAAATATCACCTCTTCATACGGCAAGGGTGGTCGTGGTGAGTGGCTATTTAAAAGACCGCCCCAGTTCGATTTCCGTGTCTGACATTATCAACAATGACTCTTTGAAAAGTATTCGAAAGCTGGACGATGTCTATCGGATTTCAAATTATGTTTGTAAAGACCCCTACATGCAGTCGCTAATCGGCCAGATTCACCTTAGAAAAGACGGAGATTTTGTGTTGGTTCCGATCGTTGGAGGTCAGGAGATCATCTTCGGAACGGCGAATACGGATAAAGAAGTCAAGGAAAAATTCCGAAAGTTGAAGATCTTCTACAAAGAAGCAATTCCCTACGAAGGTTGGGATAAATACACGGAAATTAATCTCAAATACGATCGTCAGATCGTTGGGAAAACGAAAGAAAATAACGAGGAAGAAAATTAATAGATTATGTCAAAGATCATTGTTGGACTGGATATAGGAACTACCAAGATTGCTTGTTTCGTCGGAAGAAAGAACGAACACGGAAAGATCGAGATTCTATCGATGGGCAAAAGTGAATCGTTGGGTGTGACGCGAGGCATGGTGGCCAACATAGAAAAAACGGTTCAATCGATCAAGACTGCTGTGGAAGAGGCTCAGGAACGCGTGGAAGGTCAGCTGACCGTTCGCGTTGTCAATGTAGGTATTGCCGGACAACACATCAAAAGTTTACAGCACAGAGGTATTCATACGCGAGAGCATATTGACGTGGAGATTGCACAGAAAGATATAGATGCGTTGGTCGACGATATGTATAAGCTAGTGATGCAGCCGGGTGAAGCTATAATCACGGTATTACCCCAAGAATACATTGTAGATAATGAGCAGGGTATTAAAGATCCTATCGGAATGTTAGGACGCAGATTGGAAGCCAATTTCCATATTATCACTGGTCAGATCGGTGCTTCAATGAACATTACCAAATGTGTGGAGAAGTCAGGTCTGGAGGTAAAAGAGATCATTCTCGAGCCGATCGCCTCGGCAGATGCCGTGCTTTCGGATGAAGAGAAAGAAGCAGGTGTGGTTTTGGTGGATATTGGCGGTGGAACTACTGATGTAGCGATCTTCCATGAAGGTATTATTCGCCATACAGCGGTGATACCATTCGGTGGTAATGTGATCACTGAAGATATCAAGGAAGGTTGCACGATTATGCGTCGACAGGCGGAAAGTCTGAAAACAAAATTCGGGTCGGCACTAGCGTCTGAAAGTAAGGAAAACGAGATTGTCTGCATTCCGGGTTTGCGCGGTCGAGACCCAAAAGAGATCACGATTAGAAATCTGGCGAGCATTATTCAGGCGCGCATGGAGGAGATTATCGAACTAGTGCATTACGAGATTGTAAATTCGGGATATTCAAAAAAATTGATCGGAGGTATAGTTGTCACCGGTGGTGGTGCGCAATTGAAGCACATTACCCAACTATTCGAATACATCACCGGAATGGATACGCGTGTGGGATATCCAACCGAACACTTAGCGAACAATAACCACATTGATAATCTTACAAGTCCCATGTACTCTACGGGTATCGGATTGGTGCTTAAAGGATTTGAGGCTTTGGATAAAAATGAGCAGACAACGGAAGCAGCAAGTTCTGGTTCGGTTAAAACACATTCGATAAAGAAGAGAGGGGTCTTTTTTGACACAATTATCAAAAGAGGCGCTAGTTGGTTTAGCGAAGATGATTAAATTTGTAAATGAGTAAAACGAGGGAATATGGAGTTTGATTTACCTAAAGAAACAAGCTCGATCATTAAGGTGATCGGTGTAGGAGGCGGAGGAAGTAATGCCGTTAACCACATGTATAACCAAGGCATTATCGGTGTCGATTTCATAGTATGTAATACGGACCGTCAGGCGCTGGATATTTCTCCTGTTCCCTACAAGATTCAGCTTGGAACATCACTGACCGAAGGGTTGGGTGCAGGTGCGATGCCTGAGATTGGAATGAATGCTGCGATCGAGAATATCGATGAGATTCGTGAAGTACTGAGCAAGAATACAAAGATGGTTTTCGTTACTGCGGGTATGGGAGGAGGCACCGGTACAGGTGCTGCGCCAGTAATCGCTCAAACGGCTCGCGAGATGGGTATACTTACAGTTGGAATTGTTACCGTTCCCTTCGGTTTCGAAGGAAGAAAAAGGAGACAGCAAGCTGAAGAAGGATTGGAAAGAATCCGTGAGAATGTTGATACCTTATTGGTGATCAACAACGAGCGTTTACGTGAGATTTCCGGCAACTTGACACTAGGAAATGCATTCGCCCAGGCGGATGATGTTTTGACCATTGCAGCTAAAGGAATCGCTGAAGTGATCTCTGTAACAGGCTCAATCAATGTGGACTTTAATGACGTTAGAACGGCGATGAAAGATAGTGGTCATGCCATTATGGGTAGTGCCACCGCTGAAGGTGAAGATCGTGCGATCACAGCTGTTCAGAAGGCCCTTTCTTCTCCATTGTTGAATGATAATGATATCAATGGTGCGCAGTATGTATTGTTGAACATTACCTACGGAGATAAGGAGGTATTGATGGATGAGATTTCTGAAATCACTGACTACATACAGGAAGAAGCAGGTTCTACTGCGGATGTGATCTGGGGTCATGGATACGATGCGACACTTGGTGATAAAATTGGAATTACACTGATTGCAACGGGATTTAATTCTACGCCGATCACGGGTTTTGAGAAAGCACCGGCAAAGACGGTGCGATCCCTGGAAGAAGAGCCAAAGAACGAGATTGTTCGCCCATTGGATTCACCCACACAAGTAAATTCTTACACACCTCCCACGGTAACAGAAGAATTGAAAGCAGAACCTTTCTTGAAAAATGAACTGGAGGAGCTTACACCATTGTTGAATGTGGTTACTCCAATTGTTACTACAGTTGCGACGCCACATATTGAGAATGAGCTCTCTGAAGAGGAACCGTTTATTAAATCTTCCGAGCCTCTCAAGACTGAAAGTGAAGGCATACAATTCAGTTGGGATATATCAACACCTTCGGTGAATGAACCATTAGCAGTGACAGAGCCAGAGCCATCTGCTGATAAAGTTGTTCGCCACGTACTTGAAGATGAGACGGTTGAAAAAGTCAATCTTGACAATGTGACAGCGAAAACAATTCTTTCTCCCGAAGAACAACAACGAAGAACACAAGAACGCATGTCGAAAATCCAGGAATATACCGTGAAACTAAAGAAGGCGGAAGGGATTTCTGAATTTGAAAATGAACCCGCTTTTGTTCGAAGAAATATCCAGTTGGACAATGCTCCGAGAAGTACACAAGAACGCGTGAGTCGTTTTGGGTTGACAGAGGACGAGAATGGAACTTCATTAAGAAACAATAACTTTCTTCACGATAACGTAGACTAATGAGCTTTACTGATCGTATCAATGCAGACATTAAATCTGCAATGCTTGCCAAGGAAAAGGAACGATTGGCGGCCTTACGTGACATTAAATCAAAACTACTTCTGGAGGCCACTTCAGGTGGAAGCGCAGAAGTTTCTGAGGAGGTAGCGATGAAGATCTGTTTGAAATTGTACAAACAACGCATGGAAACCTATGAATTGTACAACCAGCAAGGTCGCGCTGATCTGGCCGAGGAAGAAATGTTTCAGGCAAAGGTAATAGAAGAATACTTACCCAAAATGTTGTCAGAAGCCGAGATGAAAGCAGAAGTAGAAGTGGCGGTAGCACAAGTAGGTGCGAGTGGCCCTCAGGATATGGGCAAAGTCATGGGTGTGCTAACGGGAAAACTCTCGGGTAAAGCGGATGGTAAAGTCATTGCCGCTTTGGTCAAGGAAGTGTTAAGTCGATAATGATCTAAAATAACTATCAAAAACGCGTTCAAATGGACGCGTTTTTTTATGAAAAAAAAGAAAATTGATCGAATTACATTTGTAATATGGATTTGAATGAATTAAAGCGAAAAATGGCAGAAACGATCCGTTCGTATAATTTGAAGGGATGGTCACCTGCTACGTCTACTAATTACTCTTTCAGAGACTTAGAAAAAAATATTTGGGTTTCAAGATCCGGGGTTGACAAAAGTGAATTCAGTGAAAATGATTTTATTACTGTAAATTCTGAAGGAAAACCAACAGGTCAATTTGTCGGCCTAAAACCTTCTGCAGAAACGTTGATTCACTGTGTGATCTATTCGCTTTCTCAGACCTCTCAAGTGATACTTCATAGTCATTCTGTTAATCCGGTGGTATTGTCTCGTATGCTAGGCAACCATTTGGTATTTAGTGGTTTTGAAATCCAAAAGGGATTTGCAGGCTGTGAAACGCATGATGCTCAAATTTCTATTCCTATTTTTGAGAATTCTCAGGACATGGTTGAATTTGCTGGTTGGATGACGGAACGTGTAGATGAATTGAATTATCATTGCTTCATTATCCGTGGGCACGGAACGTATGCCTGGGGCCGAGATCTCTTTGAAGCTAAACGTCATTTAGAGACATTGGAATATCTTTGTCATTGCGAACTTTTAGAAAGATTTACAAAATAATAGATTGAACATGGCAATTTTATCTTTTCCCGAATCAGGAGTTGAATGGAGAGAACCTGAAA
>JBIITO010000044.1:0-16161 GCA_044340465.1 Crocinitomicaceae bacterium
CTTTGTTTCTGCTTTTCTACGTCAGCTCAGATTTGCGATTTTGAGTCAGTTGAAAAACTTAAGGGAACAGTAAATACTGAAAAAATTGAAAGTATGCCTGTTTTTTCAAGTGATAGTACTACTGTATATTTTGTTCGTTCGCTGGACGAATCGAATAAAGGAGGTAAATTGGATCAGGATATATGGTTTGCAAAAAAACAATTGGATGGGTCCTATTCGGATTGTAAACGTTTAGAGTCTCTCAATACGAAATACAATAATGCGGTTATTGGTATGGCCAGAAACGGTAATTCATTGTTTTTACTGGATGCTTACGAAGGGAAAAAAGACCTCGTAAAGGGTATTGCATCTGCTCAGAAAAATGGAGATGGTTGGAATTCACCTGTAAGGATAGATGTGCCAACGCTTGATATTGAAGGAGATTTTTATGGTTTTCATCTGAGTGAAGATGAAACAGTAATGTTGATTACATTTAAAGGGCCAGGTACTTTTGGAGAAGAGGATTTATATGTTAGCTTAAAATCGGGGACAGGTTGGTCTGCTCCATTCAATCTTGGTTCGCAGATAAATACACCTGGTTTTGAGATATCACCTTTTTTATCAAAAAACAAGGATACCCTTTATTTTTCATCTAACGGACATGGAGGTCAGGGTGATGCGGATATATTTTATTCCGTTCGTTCTGATTTATCCTCATGGACAAGCTGGAATAATCCTATTAACTTGGGTTCGAAAATCAATTCACCTAAGTTTGATGCATGTTTTTCATATAATGGCAATAGGTTGTATTGGGCTAGTAATCGTGATGGTGAAAACAGCGATATTTACACAGCTCTTTTTGTTAATCCTCCACCACTTGAGGTAACCTGTACTGCTATTGATGCTACCAAATTTGAGGCTTTAGATGGTTCTGTAACCACGTTCGTTAAAGGTGGGGTAGAACCATATGAATACAGCTGGAATAATGGTCTTACTGGTAAAGATATGTACAACCTTCCAAAAGGAGATTATACGTTAACTGTTCGTGACAAAAGAGGGAAATCAGCAATAACAACATGTTCGGTGAATGAGCCAGCGCCACTTGAGTTGCCTGTAATTACTGCTACTACATTCAAGAATCTCGAGTTTATGCATTATTTCGAATACAATAAAAATAAACTTTTCGTTGACAAAGGGAATTTAAAGAAGTTTGTTAAGAATGTAGAGGCTCAACTGAATTCAGGCCGACCGAGCGTAACCATTAATGTCTATTCTTCTGCCTCGAAAGTTCCAACAAAGACATACGAAACGAATGAGAAGTTGACACAGATTCGGGCAGAAAATATGAAATACGACCTATTTACTTACTTTGAGAACAAGGAGGAATACAAAGGGAAGGTGAATGTTGTTATCGTCTCTGCAATTGTAGATGGTCCTGATTATGTTGAAGACAGTAGAAATCTCAAGAAATATCATCCTTACCAGTTTGTTGGATTGAAGACTGAGTAGTTTCTTTTTATAATTGATGCGTAAAAAACAGTGGTCTGATCCACTTTATTGACCACTGTTTTTTACGTCGTTATTTCAATCAACCCTCTTTTAGTGTATTTCGTTTGCTGAGAAATGGAATTTACTTTCAATTTCTGCATTCTCATCAGAATCGGATCCGTGAACGGCATTTCTGCCTTTCGATTCTGCGTAATATCTGCGGATCGTACCTTCAGCTGCTTCAGCAGGGTCCGTTGCGCCAATTAAAGCACGAAAATCGGCAACTGCATTTTCTTTCTCCAGGATGGCAGCAACAATAGGTCCGGAGGTCATATATTCGACTAATTCTCCGTAAAATGGACGTTCAGCATGTACTTCATAGAATTTTTTAGCCTGTTCAGTTGAAAGTTTAGTGTATTTCATTGCTTTGAATGTAAAGCCAGCCTGAATGATCATATCCAGGATCTTCCCCATGTGACCATTCTCGATCGCATCAGGCTTAAGCATTGTAAAAGTTCTGTTTGTTGTCATTATTAATTGATTTCTTTTGTTAACGGCCGCAAAGATAAGTATTATTTAATCCCAACTTGCGGACATCTGATGGTGCAGTGCTCCAAAGAATCATTCAGGGGGAATTTCAATTTTTCAGTCATTCAAGTCATTCAAGCATCATTTTTTATGGTTCACTTCTTTGTTTTGGAATTATGCTTCTTGCATTTCTTTATCGGGACAACTAAAGAAAATTAAACGTTTGTCTACATTCATTTAAAAACCATTTATGAAAGTGACGGTTATGATCGATAGCTGTTATCTTTGTGATGCATGGGAAGCCTTTTTACTTTTTTTGAAGATCTCGATCCGGTAACAGCCGCATTGATTGCTACAACCTTCACTTGGTTGGTGACCGCTGCAGGGGCATCTTTAGTTTTCTTCTTTAAAACGCTACACCGTGGCTTGTTAGACGGTATGCTCGGTTTTACCGGAGGTGTAATGGTTGCAGCAAGCTTTTGGTCCCTGCTCAATCCTTCTATTGAAATGTCCGAAACGATCTACCCATCAATGCCTTGGATGCCTGCGGCCGTTGGATTTCTATGTGGAGCTGTATTTCTATTTTTTCTAGATAAAAAATTACCTCACCTTCACATAAACTTTAAAGAGAATGAATCAGAGGGTGTCAAAACTCAATTGCATAAAACAGTTCTTTTAGTATTGGCCATTACTTTACATAACATCCCAGAAGGTTTGGCTGTAGGCGTCTTATTTGGTGCAGCCGCTACAGGAATGCATGGGGCAACAATAGCTGGAGCTGTGGCACTTGCGATTGGTATTGGTATTCAAAATTTTCCCGAGGGTTTTGCCGTGGCGATGCCTTTGAGAAGGGCAGGGGCAAGCCGATGGAAAAGTTTTTGGTACGGGCAACTTTCAGCCATTGTGGAGCCAATCGCCGGGGTGATAGGTGCTGTTGCGGTGATCTATATGGAGCCTATTTTACCTTTCGCGTTGGCTTTTGCCGCCGGAGCAATGATATTTGTGGTTGTAGAGGAGGTTATTCCTGAAACGCAACGGGATAAATATACGGATGTGGCTGTTTTAGGATTTATTGGTGGTTTTTTGGTGATGATGGTGCTGGACGTGGCACTTGGTTAAGATGTTACTCCTGGGTATTATTTTTTCATTGATTTTTGATTTTTTTTTTGGAGGTATTCAAAGAAAAATGTAATTTTGTACTGTTCAAAGATACAGCTTTCGTTGTAGTTTTGGGTTTTATAGTTTTAGCATGGTTTAGCAGAAAGAGCAACAAGTTTCAATAGAATTTGTTGCTCTTTTTGCTTTTTAGCTTATTCTAACATCCTAAAATCTATTTTTGTCAACCATGAGATTAAAGATTGTTTTTATTCTTTTGTGCTTTTGCCCAATCCTTATCAATGCTCAAAGTCAGGGTATTTCCTATACGGCGGTTGGTAAAGGGGTAGCTACAACCTTCGTAAATGATTATCAGTTGCTTGGAATTAACTCTTCTGCACTAGGTTGGGGACCTGAATGCAAGGATAAGCATTTTACAATGGGATCAACAGAATTTGGAATGGGAATCTATTCCGATTCTTTGAATGTAGATAAACTGCGTTCACTATATAGAACAATTCGTTCGCAGATAACTGGTAAATCTGCTGATACTGCTTCCTGGCAACAACAGCGAAATTATGCAGCTGACTATCTGAATGTCGGAGTTAGTATGTTTGCCGATCTGAACTGGTTTGGATTTGCCTATCAAGGTAAACGATTCGGAGGAATAGCCCTCAACATAAGAGAAAGCTATCAATGGTATTCTCGTTTAAATTCAGAATTGACAGATATTCTTTTTAAAGGTAAATTAGCTTCATATTTTGATTCGCTATCAATCCGGGATCCTTCAGGGAGTGTCAAGCTAATTGCCAATAATGATTCTATTGCACAGGATACATTGGATATGGTTATCAAGGGAACTATTTCTGTGCCACTAAGCATAAGCAGTATTTCATCAGGCTCTCAGATCCGTTTTCAATGGAATCGCTATTTTAATATTGGATACGGTCGTAAAGTTTTTGGAAAAAATTCGTTGTTCGAGATCTATGCGGGTATCGGTGGAAGGTACATTCAATCGATGGCAATGTTCGATATGCGATCAGACGGAGATGGATTTTTTGTGTATTCATCCGTCTCTCCCAATTTCAATATAAATTATGATTCACTTTCTGCCTCCTTGAATCCATCGAGTTTTACGAAAAAAGGAAACGTGTTGCCTTCTGTGGTTGGCTCCGGTTATGGGATTGATCTTTCGGCTAGCATTATCTTCTTTGGCAAGCTGAAAGTTGCTGCTGCTATAAATAATATAGGCCAGGTTACATACAAAAGAAATGTATATAGGGTCCAGGATACACTCGTTGGAAGTTTGGAAGTGAATGGTCTCAATGAATATAATATCACGAAGGCAGTTGATAAATTCATGCAGGATGGCGGACTGTTTAAATTGGTGGGGCAGGAAAATTATACCGTCGCGAATGCTTCAAATTTCCGATTTGGTGCTAGTCTGGATCTGGGTAAGATCGCAAAAATCGGTGTTGATTTCGTAGCGCCTTTTAATAAAGAACTACCGGGAAGTATTGCAAATGCTGTCTTCTCTGCCGGTGGTGAAGTAAAGCCGATAAAATGGCTTGCGATCAGCGCTGGATATTTTGGTGGAGGTATTTACAAGAACAATGTCCCTGTTGGAGTGAATTTTAGCATTGGTGAGGGCAAATATGAATTTGGAGCTTCATCTTACGATGCACTATCTTTTTTCAGAAGTTCTTCAAACAGTATTTCTGGTGCCTTTGGGTTTGCGCGGGTCCATTTTTAAGTGTTCAGCAGAAAGCGAACTTCATTCAGTATAAGGGCTGTAGCTCCCCAGATCTCTTTGTTACCCGTTCTGAAACAAGGTATATTCCGATAGATCAACCCCTCATTCGACCGCACATTCATAGTTGATTTGCTTTCATCTGCTATGAGTTCTGGGATTGGAAAATGAATGATCTCCCGAACTTCACGTTCGTTTAAGTTGAATTCAATCTCACCTTCATGTAAATAGAGGTAAGGCTGAACAATGAATCTACTCACAGGGATATACACTTCCGTCAGTGAACCGATCAATGAGGCTGATGCAAGGTCGATACCAATCTCTTCCATACATTCTCTTCGTGCGGTGAATTCAAGATTGGGATCGTTTTCCTCTTTTTTACCTCCCGGAAAGCTGATCTGTCCGCTATGAGCACCGACGTATTCATGACGTTGGGTCAAAATAATGGAAGGAGTATTATCGAACGAAAATAGAACTACTGCCACTGCGGAGGTGCGTGCATGAGCCCTCTCATGAGAATCCCCGCTTAGCCTTTTAAGTGGGGACATTTCCTGATGAGCTCTGATACCGGGTAATGGACCAGCAATCTTAAATTTCAGCATTTCGAGTAGTTCGTACATCTTCTATTGTGTGTTAAGTATATCCGGAAAACATTTTTTCCAAGTAGAAAAAGCTTTTTATATGGAATATACTTGACAAAAATGTTTTCCTTTTTCCTCGCGAAAACTTTATCACTGATTAATTAAGCTAAATAAAAACGACAGATGAACTATCACAGAAAAAGTTTAGAAGCAAATTGAATTACCTCCATCATACCGATCAAAGGTAACCAAAATCGTTTTGCGCTTCGGTCTGAAAAATATACCTTTGATAAACTTTTTATTTAAAACTACATAGCATGCAACTGTGGAACACGTTAAATAAAGAGGAGTTGGAAGCCAAATGGCGTGCAAGCGGATATAAGTTCGTTACAATCTCCTTTTATCAATACGCGCACATTCCAAATCCTCGCCTCTTCAGAGATCATTTATTTCAGCTTTGGTCAGCTATTGATGTGGTTGGCAGGACGTATGTTGCGAAAGAAGGAATTAATGCCCAGATAGCGGTTCCATTGCAGCATTTAGACCGTTTTCGCGAAGAACTGTATCAGATCGAATTTTTGAATGAAGTTCGTCTTAATATTGCAGTTGACGATGCAGAGGCTGAATTTTCTTTCCTGAAACTGAAGATCAAAGTGAGAGATAAGATCCTTGCAGATGGGTTAAATGATGACACCTTTGATGTGACTAATAAAGGTGTTCACCTGAATGCGGAGGAATTCAATAAACTTACTGATGATCCCAATACGATCCTCATCGATTTCAGAAATCACTATGAATCAGAGGTCGGACATTTTAAAGGAGCGATTTTACCCGATGTAGATACCTTCCGTGAATCCTTGCCGTATATTGAGGATGAATACCTGAAAGGAAATGAGGATAAGAATCTGGTTATGTATTGTACGGGAGGAATCCGCTGTGAGAAAGCCTCAGCTTGGTTCAAGCATCGTGGATTTAGAAATGTACATCAGTTGGAAGGAGGGATTATCAAGTATGCCAACGATTGCCGTGAAAAAGGATTGGAAAACAAGTTCATTGGAAAGAATTTCGTTTTTGATGAGCGTCGAGGTGAACGTATATCAGACGATGTGATCGCTGTTTGTCATCAATGCGGAGAACCGGCAGATACCCATACGAATTGTTCGAATGATGCCTGTCACTTACTTTTTATCCAATGCGACAGCTGCAGAGAGAAAATGGAGAATTGCTGTTCGGACGAATGTCAGCATACGATACACCTTCCTGAAGAGGAGCAAAAAGCGCTTCGTAAGGGGAAAGTAATGAGTAACAAGATCTTCAAGAAAGGTCGTTCTGAAAAATTACCCTTTCAACTCCACAAGGAAAAACCATTATCTTTGATAACCATCAAAAACGACAGCGCGAAGTGATCAATGTAATCAACTGGGATATAAGTTCCGAACTGATCGAAGGCTACAGAACGCCCAATCTTTATGGTCTTCTCTTTGTTACAGGGATGATCATTGGCTATTTTGTTGTTCGGAAAATGTTCCGCAAAGAACAGATCGAAGATAGTATGCTCGACCAGCTGGTTTTCTACATGGTTCTTTCGACCATCGTGGGTGCAAGACTCGGACATGTATTCTTCTACGGCCCCTATTGGGATGTCGTTTCTCCCGACGGGATTGTCCTGGAACGAGGGTATTTTAGTCACCCTAGCGATATCATAAAAGTATGGGAGGGAGGCCTTGCCAGTCATGGAGCAGCGGTGGTTATTCTAATAGCTTTGTACATTTTCTCACGTAAAGTAGTTCATAAGCCGTATCTGTGGATTCTGGATCGTATTTCTGCTCCGATTGCAATTGGTGGAGCTTTTATTCGTCTGGGGAACCTTGTGAATCACGAAATGGTAGGAGATCCAACAACTGTTCCTTGGGCATTCAGTTTTAAGCAATTTTACAATGAATCTATAGGTATGTTCGATCCTACACCCCGACACCCGGCACAATTATATGAGTCTGTTTGCTATTTGATTGCCTTTGCGATACTTATGTTCCTCTTTTGGAAAAAGGAGTTGTGGCGTAAACCAGGTGTCGTATTTGGTGCGTTCCTTGTGCTCATCTTTGGTGCCCGATTTATGGTGGAGTTTGTTAAGCTTGGTCAAACTGCACGTGATGTCTATTTACCTATAAACACAGGTCAGATCTTGTCTATCCCATTAGTGGTGGCCGGGGTATATCTCCTTTGGAATGGCCTGAAAAAAGGTGTATCTCAGGGCGAGGCGTGATCTCTCACGAGTTTACAATTGCTTTTTTATAATACTTCCTTTGTTAGATCCTTTTCGTAAGTGCTTGACCTTTCTGTGTCTCGTTGAACAGACCATTCGCATAAACGAGGTGACCATTCACAAAAGTGTGGGTAACCTTTGAGTGAAAGGTGGTACCTGTTAATGGAGACCAACCACATTTAGAAAGAATACCAGCTTCATCCACTGTAGTGGTGCTATCAAGGTCTACGATGGTCAGATCAGCGAAATATCCCTCCCGAACGTATCCTCTTTTATCTATCTGATAAAGCCTCGCGGGGTTGTGACACATCTTTTCAACTATCTTTTCCAGGTAAATATCACCTTGTTTGTAGAACTCCAACATAATATTCAAAGAATACTGAACAATAGGTGCGCCTGACATGGCCTGGAAATAAGGTTTCTGTTTTTCCTCCAGGGTATGAGGTGCGTGATCTGTGGTGATGATGTCAATTCTGTCGTCCAGTAAGGCTTTCAAGAGTCCTTTTTTATCTTTCTCCGATTTAATGGCCGGATTCCATTTGATCAAAGTGCCCAGGCGTTGGTAGTCTTTGTCCGAGAACCACAAATGATGCACGGATACCTCGGTAGTGATGTTCTTTTCTTCCAAAGGGATATCATTTCTGAATAAATGAGTTTCAGCCTCGGTTGTCAGATGGAGTATGTGAAGTCGTGCGTTATGTTTGTTTGCTAAATCAATAGCCCTTTTCGTAGCTTCATAACATGCTCTTTCACTTCTAATAACCGGGTGAAGTTCTACCGGTACATCCTCTCCGTATTTCTCTCGATAGATCTGTTCATTTTCCTCGATGACCTGCTCTTTTTCTGAATGGATGGCAATGATCGAAGGACAATTGGCGAATAGCTTCTCCATTGTTTCCGGATTGTCTGCAAGCAAATTTCCTTTTTTGGTAAAATAGAGTCCATCATCAGAAACAGCTAACAGTTTGGAGGTGTCTGTCTTTAACACTTCATCGAGATTATCACCATTTACACCGAGAAAGAAACCAAAGTTGGCAAGTGATTTTTCTGAAGCCAATTGATATTTTTCATTTAGAATATCCATAGATAGAACATTCGGGACAGTATTTGGCATGTCAATGAAGGAAGTAACTCCACCAGCCACGGCCGCTCTACTTTCAGATGTGATATCTGCTTTGTGCGTTAGACCCGGATCACGAAAATGGACTTGACCATCAATGATTCCTGGAAGCAGATATTTGCCAGTACCATCAATAACAAGAGTGTCTTTCGATGGAACTTGTGACCCGATCTTTTGAATCAGTCCATTTTCGATGAGGATATCTGTTTGATTGATCGATCCTTCGTTAACAAGATGGATATTTTGAATAAGTATACTTGATGTCATGTTTTTTCGTTTCTCTTTATTTTCCTATGAGTAATATTTATTGTTGTATTTCAGTGCTTTATATTTTATTGGCTCTGTTTTTTCGTTGAATAGCCATCCACGAATGTTAGATTTTACGCTTTCTTCAGCGAACCGAAGATAATGACTTTCTTACTATATTAGGTTGCTTTGGATACGGAATTCCTACTTCTATCATTTTTTGATTTCGTAGTTGAAAATCAATGTGAATAATAGTACGATCAGAAACATGTAAAAGGTATTGAATATGGATTAATCGTTAATAAAACAGATTTAAGTTCAAGATCGTTTAGATTTAATAGAATATAGTTGTTAGGATTCATCGTGTCCGTTTTTTATTCCAATAAAAATTACTCTTCCCCAACTAACAGTTTTTTTAGAGCCAATAATTCCGGTTTCATAACTATTGATTTTTTCTTCTTGCGTTGAAATGCCGCTAGTTTTTCGGGAATTTCAAGGTTTATTTGTAATGTTTTTTCCACTATTTCTTTAAATTTCGCCGGATGTGCGGTTTCCAGAAATACACCAACAACATCGGTGTTTGAGTTCATGTATTTTCTTAACCCCAAATAGCCAACAGCACCATGTGGATCAAGTATATAGTTATTCTGGGAGTAAACGGATCGCATAGCCATTCGGGTATCTTCATCACTGAATGAATAAGCTGAAAGATGTTTTTTAAATTGGTTAACATCGTTTTGAAATAGTGTCATCATTCGTTCTAAATTACTTGGGTTACCAACATCCATAGCATTGCTTATGGTAGTTACAGAGGGTTGGGGTTCAAATACACCATTTTCTATATAGCTTGAAAATGCTTTATTGAAATTCGTAGCTGCAATAAAATGATTTACAGGTAAACCCATTTGCTGAGCCATCAATCCTGCGGTGAGATTTCCAAAATTTCCACTTGGCACGCTTATCACCATTCGTTTATTAGCGCTTTTCAACTGCGAATAAGCCCAGAAATAGTAGAATGACTGTGGTATTAGTCTGGCAATATTGATGCTGTTAGCAGAGGTGAGTGTGAAATGCTCGTTTAATTCAAGATCTGAAAGTAGTTGTTTGGCTAAATGCTGACAATCATCAAAAGTGCCTTGAATTTCTAACGCGGTAATGTTGTCGCCCCATGTAGTGAGTTGTTTTTCCTGTAATGGGCTCACTTTTCCTTGTGGATAAAGAATATATACTTCGACACCTGGTATATTGTGAAATCCAGAAGCAACAGCACTACCCGTATCACCCGATGTGGCAGCTATAACTTTAAGTTTCCTATCGGATTTGATGCTCGACATTATTCGAGCCATGAAACGCGCTCCAACATCTTTAAACGCCATAGTAGGACCATGGAACAACTCAGCACTGTAGATGTTGGGTTCAATCTCAATGATAGGAATTGGAAAAGTGAGTGTGTCAGCTACTAAATCTCTAATTTCCGTAGAAGAAAAAGTTTCATTCAAAAAAATGGAAGCTACTTCCGTAGCCATTTCTATTAAAGATAAATCTGGTAAACTATGTATAAAACGATCAGATAAAACAGGAATAGATTCAGGCATATATAGTCCACCATCTTTTGCTAAGCCCTTCAATACGACCTCATTTAATGGGCCTGTTTCTTTATTTCGAGTTGATTTAAAATTCATTTGGTATCTAGTTAAAAGATGAGGATTGAATCGGGAGGATCAAACGTCATCTACATTTGATAAGAGGATTAAGAAACCCAATTGTTATCAATAGAAACGCAGCTTGCTCCCTCAGGACAGATCTGAGTGATATAAGATTCATTAGAAACTCCTTTTTGCATAAGGACGTTTTGAATACTATTGACAATTTGTTCCGCATTCTGGTTTTCATTGCACAAGGCAAAAACCGATGGTCCTGATCCCGAAATACCAAATCCAATCGCTCCGGCTTCTAGGGCTTCTTTTTTCAATTCATAAAAACCAGGGATAAGCATCGCTCTTACGGGTTCGATGATCTCATCGATCATGCTTCGGCCTATTAATTCGGTGTTTTTTGTACAAAACCCAGCAACCAGTCCAGCTATATTCCCCCATTGAGAAACGGCGGCACTTAGGCTAATGCGGTCTTTGATCATTTTTCGCGCCTCACCGGTTGGCACATCCACATGTGGATGAATCACAACGACCTTCAGGTTTTCAGGAAAAGGTAGACTTACCACGTCGAGTGGTTGGTAACTTCGCACTAAGGTTAATCCGCCCAGTAGTGCTGGCGCTACATTGTCTGCATGTGCATTGCCACAAGCCAGTTTTTCTCCCATCATTGCCAACGGCAATAATTGCATCTTGTTTAGCTTTTTTTCCATTAATTCATTGATAGCAACCAGTGCCGCAACACTGCTTGCAGCACTTGAGCCCATACCACTGTTTAAAGGCATTTTTTTGTAAAGTTCTATTTCCACCCCCTGCGAAATACCGAGTTGTTGAAGATAGAGTTGTACAACCTGTGTGGCTACATTTTTTTGCGGATTCAATGGTAAACGACCTCCATCTCCTTCAATTTTAACTAGTTTGATTTCATTGTCTAAGGTTAGACGCATTACGATTTCATCACCGGGTTCTTTTAAGGCAAAGCCTAATACATCATACCCGCACACTACATTGGCTACTGTAGCAGGTGCAAATACTTTGATTTCTTTTTGTTCCATTAGTTAATTCATTAGTCGCTCACCCATGTAATATCTTCGGTGAATTTATGATTTGAGGATTCAATATTAAAATGTTTTATGAGTACGATCTTAAAATATCAGCAAAAACTCCGGCAGCGGTAACCTCAGCACCTGCCCCCGGGCCTTTTATTACCATAGGGTTCTTTTGATATCGGGAAGTCGTAAAGGCTACGATGTTATCGCTACCTGTTAACAAATAAAATGGATGATTGTTATCAACTAATTTCAATGCCAGGTCGATCGTTCCATTTTCAATTTTCCCTATAAAACAGAGCTTTTTTCCTTCGTTGGCTGCGTGTGTTTTAAATGCTGCGAAATGTGGTTCGTTCAATTCAAGTTCTTCATAAAAAGCTTCTACTGTTGGTGCTTCTAGACACGAAACAGGTAAAAAACTCTTTACTTTTACTTGGTCCAGCTCAAAAGGTTGTCCTACTTCACGCGCAAGAATTAGTAGCTTTCGGGCAAAATCCATCCCATTTAGATCCAATCGAGGGTCTGGTTCTGTAAAACCAAGTTCTTGTGCCTTTCGAATCACTTCGACAAAGGTTTTGTTGCCTTTGTATTCATTGAAAACGTATGAAAGAGTGCCTGATAATACAGCTTCGAGTTTTTCTAAATAATCTCCGCTCAAATGAAAGTCATTTAACGTTTTGATTATCGGTAAACCAGCTCCTACATTGGTTTCATAATGAAAATACACACCTGAATTTTGTGACAACTGCTTATTTTGAAGATACTTTATGTAGCTGCCTGAATTTGCAAGTTTATTGCAGGTTACGACAGAAATATGATGAACAAAAAGATACTCATATCGACGGGCTACATCGTCGCATGCCGTATTATCAACAAATATCAGATTAGGCAAATTGAGCAGTGAGGCTTCATGTATGAATGTGTCTAAATGAGTCGATCTGCCTTCATTTTCCAGCTTTTCTGTCCAATGTGATAAATCGAATCCTTCACCATCCGTGCTCAATATCATCTTCCGGCTGTTGCAAATACCTATCACATTTATCTGAAAACGCTGATTTGATAAGTTATCTTCAGCTTTATTTATTTGTGACAACAACTCACGTCCGATGTTTCCGGTTCCAACACACAATAGGTTCAGCGTTTTAATAGGTAAGAGTAGAAGTGAATCATGTAATACATTCAGTGCATGGGAAAGTTGCTTCCGTTCGATCATTATTGAGATATTGAGTTCAGACGAACCTTGTGCTATTGCAACCAAATTAATTCCACTTTTTCCCAGCGTACTGAATATTTTTCCGCATAAGCCTGTATTATGGCGCATGTTTTCACCAACCACGGCTATAATACTATAGTGGTTGGCCATTTGAGGGGTGGCAATTTTTCCATCAGCGAGCTCACTTGCAAATTCGTTCAGAATAGCTTCCTGTGCTAATTTTTCGTCGTCAGGTTGAATTGCAAACGAAATACTTTGTTCTGAACTAGCTTGCGTAATGAATATGACATTTACTCCGGCCCTGGCCATAACTCCAAATAAGCGCCCACAGAAACCTTTCATGCCTACAATTCCATTACCTTCTATATTTACGAGGCAACAAAACTCGATAGATGAAATTCCTCGAATGAGATGATCGTTTGATTGAGTTTCACCATGGACTAGTGTGCCTGGATGAGAAGGATTAAAAGTATTTTTAATTCGAATTGGAATTTGACTTTGAATTGCGGGGATGAGTGTAGGTGAGTAGATTACTTTTGCTCCAAAGTAGGAGAGTTCCATGGCTTCTCGGTAACTTATTTCATACATAGAAAAGGCATTTTTCACCAAACGCGGGTCAGCGGTCAGGAAACCATCTACATCCGTCCAAATCTGAATTTCCCTAACCTTCAGTGCAGCGGCAAACAGAGCGGCAGTTAAGTCGGATCCGCCTCGTCCGAGCGTAGTCGTTTCACCTTTTTCATTGGCAGCAATAAAACCCGTGATCACAGGAACTATATCATTCAATTCTTTTTGCCAGCTTGCTATATTTTGCTCCGTTTCGGTCTTTCTAACAGTTGCACAGCCAAAATTATTGTCCGTACGTATGAATTTACGTGCGTCTGTGGCTACAGCTTTAATTTCTTCTGCTCTCAAACAGGCAGTAATCAATTCCATCGAAAATAACTCCCCATAGGCTAAAATTCGGTCATTGCTACGATCAGAATATTCTTGCAAGGTGCTAACACTTAAAAGTAATTCCTCAACTTCGTTAAACATTGCTTTAAGGGACATTAAAACAGGATTTTGTTGTGAAATAGGAAGTAACTCACGAACAAGCGAATAATGTAGATTTTCCATTTCATTTAGAAGTGACAAATAATCCATTCCTGTTCGGGCGATTGATCCTGCTTGTTGAAGTTGGTTTGTAACACCATCTAGTGCTGAACATACCACTATTGGTTGCTGCTCACTAATCCATTTATGTTTTACAATAGATACGAGATTTTTAATAGCGATGACGTTACCCACTGATGTTCCGCCAAATTTTAGTACGATCATATGTCTTATTTTATTTTTTTAATCTTGTATGGTCTTAAAGCTGAACAAAACAAAAAAGCCTTTCCGGTCTGGAAGGCTTTTGCTATGTTAGGGTTTTAAGATTATTTACCTTATTTCTCGCCGTGCAAAAGCTCCTCGTGCTACCAGAAATATGGTCGTGGTAGTTATTGATTTAGGCGTCGTTGTCGAAAAATAGTGCATTTGCTTTCTTTGAGTGAACGTTGCTAAAATTAAAAGTATTTTTTTGAAATTCTCTGATGAACAAAATAATTTGAGTTTTTAACAGGGTTATAAATTGTCGAACTGATCTGAAATTTCAACACAACAATGAATAAACTTCTGCGTAAGAAAGTTTCGATTAATTGTTATTTAAATAAATATCAAAGAATCAATGCAATCCTTATGTAGTATTGAATGTTTTAACAGTAGGTTGAGTTTCTGATTTAGAGGGAATAATTCGAGTCACGAATTCTCAATTTCGAATTCTCCAAAACAACGTACATTTGTGTGAATGGATCAACAACACCTGGAGCAGTGGTTAAATCGTCGACGTGAGCGCCGTACAGGACGCTCCGTGGATAAGTTACTGGAACGTCTGTTGAATGGTGATCGTGATACCTTGAGTACTTCCATTACGCTTATCGAAAGCACGAGAACGGATGATCGAAAGTTTGCGGCTGAGTTAGTCAGCAAATGTCTCCCGTATTCTGGAAGATCGGTTCGTATTGGTATTACCGGTGTACCAGGAGTTGGAAAAAGTACGTTCATTGAGAGCTTCGGTAAATTGTTGGTTGAACATGGGAAAAGAGTGGCTGTTCTTGCCATTGATCCTTCCAGTTCGAGCAGTGGAGGAAGTATTCTGGGGGATAAAACGCGCATGCAAGAGCTTTCCGTTATGGAACACGTTTTCATTCGTCCTACCGCAGCTGGCACAACACTAGGAGGCGTTGCGCGTAAAACACGTGAAAGTATTTTTCTGTGTGAAGCAGCCGGTTTTGATGTGATTCTCGTTGAAACGGTCGGTGTTGGACAATCTGAGACGCTGGTTCACTCCATGGTGGATTTCTTTTTATTGCTTATGCTGGCTGGTGCCGGAGATGAGTTGCAAGGGATTAAGCGCGGCATCATGGAAATGGCGGATGCACTCGTTATAACAAAAGCGGACAGTGGTAACGAACAAAAAGCAGAGATTGCACGAAGGGAATATGCGAACGCCATGCATTTGTTTCCTCCCAGAGCTAATAAATGGATTCCACAGGCTATGACAGTGAGCTCTATCGAACGTAAACACATCGACAAGGTTTGGACTT
Source organism: Crocinitomicaceae bacterium (assembly GCA_044340465.1). Taxonomy (GTDB): domain Bacteria; phylum Bacteroidota; class Bacteroidia; order Flavobacteriales_D; family Crocinitomicaceae; genus M0103. The sequence goes on from JBIITO010000044.1 coordinate 15,595, forward strand.
GTATCGAAAGCTTTTTGAATCAGAATACGATCAATGGTTCCATTTCATCGCATAGAAATCAGCAAAATGCTTTTTGGCTCAATGAGACATTGAAAGAGCTGATCCTGAACGATTTCTACACTCACGAAGAAGTGCTCCAAGCACTAAAAAAGAGTGAGATGCTTGTTCAGAAGGGGGAATTGAGCTCATTGGAGGCAGCAGAACAGTTGTACACATTATATACCGATCAACAAAAGAAAGCATGAAAAACATCCGCTTTAAAATAGAAGGAGAGTACATTGAGTTGATTCAATTATTGAAGGCAACGGGCATTGCACAAACGGGTGGTCATGCCAAAATGATTGTTGATGATGGTATGGTCCTCAGAAATGGAGAAATCGAGCTTCGTAAGCGCGCAAAGTTAATCGCGGGAGATAAGATCGAAATAGATGAAACGGAAATCCTCCTAAATTAGTTTAGAACAATTCCTGCAATTCGGTTTTCAAATATTCAACAGTGATTTCGGTGGGTAATTGTCCAATTTCTGCCACCAACTCAAAGATCTTTGCAGAAAGATCCATACCTGAA
>JBIITO010000045.1:0-16127 GCA_044340465.1 Crocinitomicaceae bacterium
CACATCTAAAATTCAGAATCAAAAAAAAAGCTCCCCATTTCTGAGAAGCTTTTTTAAAAGATCTATTTTTTTAGGCTAAAACAGCTTTTACTTTATCTGCAGCTTCCTGCAGAAGTACTGCCGAATGGACGTTCAAGCCTGATTCATCAATTAATTTTTTGGCTTCCTCAGCATTTGTTCCCTGAAGTCGAACAATGATTGGAACAGGGATAGAACCCATATTCTTGTAGGCATCAACCACCCCCTGTGCTACTCGGTCGCAACGAACAATTCCTCCGAAGATATTGATCAAAATAGCTTTAACATTCGGATCTTTCAATATGATGTGGAATGCTTTTTCAACACGCTCTGCATTAGCCGTACCACCTACATCTAGGAAGTTTGCAGGGTTACCACCAGAATATTTGATGATATCCATTGTTGCCATCGCTAAACCGGCACCATTTACCATACAGGCCACATTTCCATCTAGCTTAACGAAGTTCAATCCTGCTTCATCCGCCTCCACCTCTGTGGGATCTACCTCTGTTTTATCACGCATAGCTGCGTAATCTGGATGTCTAAATAATCCATTTCCATCTAAAGTAACTTTAGAATCGACGGCGATAATTTTATTGTCAGATGTTTTTAATACCGGATTGATCTCAAACATGGAAGCATCAATTCCTTCATAAGCTTTGTAAAGAGATACAACGAACTTGGTCATTTGCTTAAATGCTTCACCACTCAACCCAAGATTGAAAGCGATCTTACGTGCCTGGAATCCTTGAATCCCGACGCGCGGATCAATGAACTCTTTGTAGATCTTTTCAGGTGTATGCTCAGCGACATGCTCAATATCCATTCCACCTTCAGTAGAATAAACAATTACATTTCTACCTTTTTCACGGTCGAGTAGTACGGACATGTAAAATTCTTCTGTCTGGCTTTCTCCCGGATAATAAACGTCTTGAGCGATCAGTACTTTGTTTACTTTTTTACCTTTTCCATTTGTTTGAAGCGTCACGAGGTGTCCACCGAGAATTCCTTTCACTTTTTCTTCTATCTCACCGATGCCTTTAGCGAGTACTACACCATTCGATCCGGTTTCTTCCACTTTACCTTTTCCACGGCCACCTGCATGGATTTGTGCTTTAACCACATACCAACTAGTACCTGTCTGTTCAGTTAGTTTCTTCGCTGCTTCAACAGCATCTTCGATCTTGTCGATCACGATCCCTTCCTGGATGGCGACTCCGTAACTTTTTAAAATGGATTTTCCCTGATATTCGTGTAAGTTCATCTCTATGAAATTTTAGCGTTAAAAGTAGGGTTAATTGTAAAAACTGCCAACAGCTTTACAGAAAAATATCATGATCTTTACAATATGCTGTTTTTCCATGTGCTGCTGATCTCTCTCGAGGCAAATTCCTTCCGGTCACGCTCTTTTATGGTATCCCAGATCTGGTTAATGCCATGCTGTAGCGCATCCATTTCCTCGTCCATTGCTTCGTGCATCACAGTGGGGTCTTGAAAATAGTATTTAACGAAATTCGTATCGAAATTCCCAGAACGGAAAGCGTCGTGTTTTAAAACATATTTTCCAAAGTCTAGCGTGGTTTTCAATCCTGAAATCTGATATTCATCAATGGCTTTAATAGTGCGTTGAATAGCATCTTCACGTGTTTTACCCCAAACAACGAGTTTAGCGATCATCGGGTCATAATAAATGGGGATATCCATCCCTTCCACAAAGGCATCATCTACACGTACACTTCTTCCGGAAGGAATGCGATAACGTTTCAGTTTACCTATATCTGGGGTAAATCCATTCAACGTATCTTCGGCATATACTCTCACTTCTATGGCATGTCCATGTATTGTCAGTTCATCCTGACGTTTAGGTAGTTGCTCTCCTCGTGCCACACGAATCTGCCATTCAACAAGGTCGAGTCCTGTAATTTCCTCCGTTACAGGGTGTTCTACTTGTAAACGTGTATTCATTTCAAGGAAATAGAAATTCAAATCGCCATCCAGCAGGAATTCAACAGTTCCCGCACCTTCATAATTGCAAGCCTTGCAAACAGCTACTGCAGCTTCTCCCATCTTGGCTCTCAATTCAGGTGAAACGATTGCACTTGGGGCTTCCTCAACTACTTTTTGATGACGTCGTTGAACTGAACACTCACGTTCAAACAAATACACCACATTTCCTTGACTATCTGCAAATACCTGTATTTCAATATGGCGGGGCTTGGTGACAAACTTTTCTATGAAAACAGCATCATCGCCGAATGAAGATCGGGCTTCATTCTGGGCGAGTCGCATTTGTTCTGCAAAGTCTTCAGAACGCTCCACAAGGCGCATTCCCTTTCCTCCACCACCAGCGGAAGCTTTGATCAGAATGGGATAACCAACTTGTTCTGCAACATTAATGGCTTCATTGACATCACTTATTGCCTCATCTACACCAGGAACTAAAGGAACATTATAACTTTTTACAGCTTGTTTAGCGCTCAATTTGTCACCCATCACTTCCATGCTTTCCGGTGACGGTCCGATCAATTTGATACCTGCGGCTTTGACTTTTCTCGCAAATCCTGCATTTTCAGAAAGGAAACCATAACCCGGGTGTATACCGTCTACTCCAAGATCTTTACAATGTTGAAGAATAAGATCTTGTTTCAGATAACTTTCCGCCGAAGGGCTTGCACCAACATAGACTGCTTCGTCTGCTTCAAGCACGTGAGGCGCATTTCGATCTGCATCAGAATAAATGGCCACACTGGCAATGTTCATTTTCTTTAATGTGCGTATCACTCGACGGGCGATCTCTCCACGATTGGCAATAAGTACTTTTTTCATTCAGTTCAATGATTTCGGTATAAAAATAAGAAATCACAAGAACAGAGAAGGGAGCGAAAGGACAAACTCTTGAAAAATCTAATCAGTGATCTCGGTTTGACGTTTCTTCCGTTTTACCGGATAACGCTTGTTTTCCTTGCTTCGAAATATATCTAGAAAGTACTGTGCAAGTTTGAAATTTCCAAAATTATCGAAGTCTTCCTGGTAATGAATACCTGCTCCTTGCGTAAACAACCCAACATTTTTTTCTTGGATAACCGAATAATCATTCGATTCATTAAATACATTGACCCTCACAGTGCCATTTTCGTTCAAGAGGTATTCCAATCTCACATCTCCGATCAATACGCTCTGAGATTGAGCTGATTTTGTGATATTTTCAACACCAAAACTACCATTCACGATTAGTCGATTGTCTAAGAATCCTTTTGTTACTCCGAATTCATAAGTGCTTTCACCACGCAACTGATCTGAATCCAGGTTGACATTCAGTTTATAGTCCTTTGAAACCTGTGACAGCATTGAGTTTATTTGATTGGATACCAGATCCATGGCGGCAGATCCTCCCGCAGCCATGGTTCCACGGAGCGGTTGGAAACGCTTCCACAACATGAGTGAAAAGAATTGACGGTTGAGTTCATCCTTGTCGCCGGTTATTCGCGCAATGAGCGCTTTTCCTGATTCATCCGCCTTTGGCGCTTTTATATCGAATCCTATAGAGGGTTTCATGAGCGACTCTGTCAGGCCAAGATAGCATTGAACGGTTTGCGTACTATTTGCTGTACTTCCTTGAAATTGGTCCGGCGCAATTTCAGTGAGGTTGGCATAGACCTCATAATAAGTTTTTAGATCTATGGTAGCATTGTATGGGTCGCCTGTCCACGTAATACTTCCACCATCCTCAATATAGAAGGGTTGCCTGATTGGGCCCATCGCAAAGTTGTACGACCCTTCTTTAAATCGGTATGTTCCCTCCATAGTCAGATCACCTAAATTATCTAGCTTGATAGTGATGTCCCCATTTCCATTTGCATTGATTTCATCACCGTTTGTTTCATTGAAGATAATCTTCATTTTAGCATCTGGAGTTACTCTGAAATTGAGATCTAGATTAACACCTGTGAAATCAATTTTTGGTTCGATCTCAGTAAGAATTTCCCCTTTCTTTTTAAATAGTATGTAACTTTCATCTTCTTCCAGTTCCTTCATTCCGTACATTGGGAAGTTGATCGTTGTTCCACGTTGTGTCTTCAAATCAACTGTGATATCAATATTGTCGGCATAACCAAAAATATTGGCGCTACCAGTAACATAGGCTTTACCGAAGTAATAGTCACCTTCTTTGAATTTGGTATTTAAAAGAAGAAACTTATTCATAGTATTACCATTGGGAACAAAACTGATAAAGGGGGATGAGTAAAGGGAAAGGTTCCTATCTAAATCGAATTGGAGATCGAAGTTCCAGTCTCTGAAATTAGTATGGTAGATCGATCCTACAAGTCCTGCTGAACTTCCCTCTTCATCCGTTACAGGCATGTTGTCAATATAGAAACCGTATTCGTCTACCCGAATTTTACCATTTAATCCAAAATTCACTCCCAATAGTTCGACCTTCGCATTGCCTGCCAACAGATTTACTTCACCCTTCAAAACCGGGAATTCAGGCCTTCCAGAAACTTTCAATCTGCCATCCACCATGCCTTTGATATTATTCACCACATCTGGGTCCATGAACGCATTGGTGAATTGCAGATCTGTTTTGTCGAATATCAGGTCGAAATCAAGGTTGTTTTGATCTCTATCGAGGTAATAATTTCCGTCAAACCGGAAGGTCTGGACACTACGATAGGTGAGGTCACCTGTGAGTCCGATACTTTCTCTGCGTTTGTTCCAGTCTGATTGCACATAGATATCACCGACCTCTTGCTTGTTCAAGTAAAGTTGTTGAATGGATGCATCACCCATATAGGTAAGATTGGTATATGGATTGGATATATATCCCCAGCCATTCAAGGTACCTTCCATTTCAACGGTTGTTCCCAACAGTTCGCTTATATCTGCCAAATCGATATCATTGGCTCTGAAATTAAGCCTGTCAGAATCATTACGAGAAATGCATCCATCAAGTAAAATATATTGTTTTTCTCTCTGCAGCTTAAGTTTAGCTATATGTAATTCGTTGTTCGCTATCGCAAGGTCGGATTGTTTCTCTATTTCCCAGCGTTGCCTGTTAATACTAAAATAGGATGGTTGAAGCTCAAAATGGACCTCGCTATTGTCTGGAATGAATGTTTTCCATTCAATTTTTGAAGCGTCGTCTGTGCCTTGATCCCATGTAAGTGCTGAATTCAATGCATACTGTGTGCCACTTGCCAAAAATCGTAGTTTATGGAAAATGATTGAGTCCGTGTAGAAAAATTCATTCACCTCATATTCAGCTGAGATCTCTGAACTCGTCAATTGCTGACTTAGGTTGATTCCTTTGAACTTCATTGTTTGGTAATCTATTTCATCAGAAGAAAAGTTCAGGGAAAAATTGGATCTTTCCCCATCATAATATCCATTTAACTTACTTTTCGGATTGATTTTGAGATCAGGAGCAAATATGGAGAGTAATTCATCCATATCTTCCGTTTCTATTTCGTAACTGAAATGACTCTTGATCTTTGATGTGCGTTTTTTCTTTTTGTCTTTTGAACTCAATTCGGAGCTGCTTCCAATGGATGGGAAAACTTTGCTGAACTGATCTGTGAAATCACTTATAATCGTTTCGAAATCCACTTTGCCTTTAATTGTGCCATTGGCCACCTTGCTTTTAATTGTAAAAATATCTTCTTCTTTGCCGCGCTTAACGGTCAAAATGAGACTCGGTACCTCGATCTCTTTGTTGCCTTCCTGATAAAGAAGTCCCTCAAGCCTGATTGTTCCCTCCATTGAATTAGGAATCGCCCCGATAATGTCCACAGAAAAATTTGATTTCAATTTTGAATCCGGCTTTTTTGTCAGATTCAGATTGCTCAATAAAGCCTTGGAAAGATCAATTGAAAACTGCATGTGCTGTTTACCATTGAAGTCAATCTTTCCATCGAAGGTAACATCGAGATTGTCATCTTTGATGTCGATCTTCGCATCAAAGATGTTATTTACAAATTGACCTTTCAAGATCTTGATGTTTTTATAGCTGTAACCCAAATAATCGAATCGGTTGACATCTCCGCTTAAATCTTTTAGATCTAACTTTCCATTATAGAATGCCTCTCCGGATAAGGTGAAACTTCCATCCACCCATCCGAGATCCGAGTTATTCAATAATGATCCCAATGCAATATTCCTTACAACAATTCGCGCAGAAAGTGAGTCAGCCTGCTGAAACTTGTATGATTGACCTGTTTCGAAAAAATGTATTCCACCTTTCAATGATACCGTTCCTTTCGAAGTATGAAGACTATCTGCCCTTAAAACGAAGGATGATAATGTCCCGTTCATTCTAAGATCAGACGCAATGACATGTTCGAATTGCATCAGTTTAGGGTTAATGTAAATATGATTGGCTTCGGCACTAAGGGGCAAATGAAAAGATGTGAGGTCTTTCAATGAAATGTAGGCGTAATCCAATTTTTCTTTGAAAACGGCCTTGTCCAGATCTCTGAAATCAGGAAGAATAAGATCACCTCTTAAAATTGTTGAATTTCCTGTTCGAAGATCAAGATCCCGTATATGCAGTTTTTTAACTTCCTCCGTTATTTTAGCGCTGATCGTGACTTGATCATCCATGCCCTCCATCGCAGAAGCAAAGTAGGAAATGTCTTTCAAAGAAACGATGCTTTTTGACAAAATAGCATCAAATCGCACGCTGTCCTCGAAATACTCGAAGTCTTCCATTTCGTCGAGTAGCATTTCAAACTTTGGGATCAAAATGCGCGATTTCGGTGTTCGAATTCGAAGGTTTTTGATTTTGAGCCCGTCTGACTCGATCCGTGTGTTCATACTGAGTTTATTCAATATAAATCCGCTTTTTTCCCGAGCTTGAAGATGATTCACATGAAAAGCCAGGTCACCATTTTTTGCTGAGAAGCCAGTAGCTTTTAGATGAACATCCTTCAGGTCAATGTGGTCGTAATCCATTCCAAACTCAATGTACCCTTTACGGTTGTCATCATATTTGAAGTCAACACTTGTCAATTGCAGTGATTCGAGATGAATAGCGAATGGTTCCGACTTTTTCTTCTTTTTACCGCTGGAAAAATAATCAGCCAGAAATTCGTAATTATAATCACCCGTTCGACTATCCCTATTCAGGTGGATCACACCCTCCTCGAGTTCTGCTTGTCTCATTCTTACAAAACCGGCAGTCAGATTCAGCTCATCAAGGGTTGCAAATAAAGTCGGGATGTAAGCGAGCGTGTCTTTTTTCTGATCTAAAACTAACACTCCGTCTAGTGCAGCTCGATCAAAAAATTGGATAGCTACTTTATCGATCTCGATAGTTGTATTCAGCTCTTTAGAAAGAAATGAAGCAGCCTTTTGAGCAAGGAATGTTTGAACTGCAGAGGTTCGGATCACGAAAGCAAGAAATACAATAAAAAGGAGCGTCCAATCCAGACTGATGGCGAGGATATTTCCTATTATTTTCAGTATTTTTGACATCAGTTACAAACTTACGGAACTTGCCTGAAAAAGATATATTTATTCTGGGTATCGAATCCTCTTGTGATGATACTTCAGCGGCTGTTCTCAAAAATAGCACCATACTTAGCAATGTCATTGCAAGACAGGAGATTCATGAACAGTATGGCGGTGTTGTTCCCGAGCTTGCAAGTAGGGCACATCAGCAAAATATAATACCGGTTGTTGATGCTGCGATCAAAAATGCTGGTATCAGCAAAGAACAGTTATCTGCGGTGGCTTTTACGCGAGGTCCTGGTTTACTTGGTTCATTGATTGTGGGAACCTCATTTGCAAAAGCTTTTGCTATGTCGTTGGATATTCCTTTGATTGAGGTTAATCACATGATGGGGCATGTACTTGCTCATTTTATTGATGATCCTGAAAAGGAAAAACCTACATTTCCGTTTTTGTGTCTGACCGTATCTGGAGGTCATACACAGATTGTTCTTGTGAAAGCGCCACTTGAAATGGAAGTTATCGGATCAACGATCGATGATGCCGCCGGTGAAGCGTTCGATAAGGCTGCAAAACTTTTAGGGTTTCCATATCCCGGGGGACCGATAATCGATAAACATGCGAAGCTCGGAAATCCGAAAAAGTTTGTGTTCGCGAAACCGGTTATCAAGGACTATGACTTCAGTTTTAGTGGGTTAAAGACCTCTATTCTTTATTTTCTGCAAAAGCAACAGGCAACTGATGAGCACTTTATCCAAAATAATCTGGATGATCTTTGTGCCTCAATTCAATTTACGATTATTGAGATTCTACTGAAAAAGATTTCTAAGGCCTCCTCAGATCTAAATATTGATAGAATTGCCGTTGCGGGAGGGGTATCCGCCAACAGTGGATTACGCGAAGCCCTGGAGAAAAGATCTCTAGAACTTGGTTGGAAGGTGTTTATCCCAAGGTTTGAGTATTGCACTGACAATGCTGCAATGATCGCAATTACTGGTAAATTCCTTTTGGAACAGAAACGTTTTTGCGATCAATCTGTATCAGCAACTGCAAGATATGTGATCTAATTGTTGTAAATATTCAATAAAATGTTAGTTTTGTTCATCGCCAGATGCAATTTGATCATTCATTTGGTGTTGAAAGATATTTAAACTTAATTTAAAAAAACATCACCATTTTTTCAAGCGACTATGGAACCGGAACTAATTGAGAAGGAACTGATCTCTGCGTTGAGCTTCAACGAAAAAATAGAGGTCAAACAACACCCGGAGTTGCGCAGTCAGATCGACAAAGCAACTATTTTGGGAAATGCGCACAGGAGTAAAGTTTCGATCATTTTTCATGATGATTCAGGCTTGAAACGCGTGGATACTACCATCTGGGCGGCAGGAACTAAATTTATATGTCTGAAAGGAGGAGTTTGGATTCCCATCGATAGAATCCTGGAGGTCAAATTGTAATTGTATGTGAATATACGTTAATGTGAAGAAAAAGGATCGACATTTGTCGATCCTTTTTAATTTTGATACATGTCGAATTTGAAAGTGTTTTTTGTTTTATTGTTTTTGATTCCTGTTCTGTTATTTGCTCAGAACTCTGTTCATTGGACGTGGAACTATGATTCACGTGAGAGTTTAATTAGATTTAAAGTTGAACTCGATGAAGGCTGGCATATTTACAGTCAGCACATTCAAAATGACATAGGTCCGATACCCACACAATTCAATTTCGATACAGTTCCTTGGATTGAATTTCTTGGAGATGTAAATGAATCTGCCTCCTTGAATAAATACGATGAGAATTTTGGAGTAATGCTTGATTTTTTCGAAAAGCGAGCGGAATTTACTCAAAGAATAAATGGAACTAAAGGTAGTGTGAAAGGGGTTGTAACTTACATGGCTTGTAATGAATCATTATGTTTGCCTCCTGTCGAACTTCCATTTTTAATATCACTTGACAAAAATTAAACGATGATTAAACGTGCAACCAACGTTCTATTGATTTTCATTTTTTCGGGTACAATTTTCGCTCAAATCGAATTGCCGGAGGATATAGTCAAAAGTACTTTTCAGATTGAACAGACGGAATCTGACGCAACGATTTTGGTATCAATTAGATGTGCTGAAAATTGGCATATTAATGCAGTTAAATTGCCGAAAGGAAGTTTTGGAATACCGACCTCTTTATCACTAAAAAAATCCAAAAATTACAAATTAATTGGTGGTACGGTCGAGCCCAAACCAACGATGAAATACGATGATTTGGCCGATGTACAACTTGCTTACCACGAAGGGAGTTTTCAACTTAAACAAAAAATCAAAGTGCTTTCTAGTGAGGATTTTACTCTAGAGGGAACTTTTACTTTTCAGACCTGTAATGAAGTGAAGTGTCTGCCTGACTATACGTCAACTTTTAAATTGAAAGTTAAGGGCATACCTTTAGTTGAAGATACGGTAGATTCTGTTTTACAATCAGAAACTGTAACAAAAGATAGTGTTCAAAGCCAGCCCGAAAAATCAAATAACAATGATCATGCAACTTTGAAGAAAAGGGACAATAAACAGGCCAGTAACAAATCACTTTGGCGCATCTTCATTATTTCTTTCATGAGTGGATTATTGGCTTTATTTACTCCATGTGTTTTACCAATGATCCCCATGACTGTAAGTTTCTTTACGAAACAAAGTAAAACAAAAGGCGAAGGGATCCGCAAAGCATTATTGTACGGAATTTCGATCATTGTGATCTACATTCTTTTGGGTACCGCAGTCACTGCCATCTTTGGAGAGGAAGCACTGAATGATATGTCGACCAATCCGTGGTTCAATTTCTTCTTCTTCCTTTTATTATTTGTTTTCGCGGTGTCCTTTCTTGGTGCTTTTGAGTTCAGAATGCCTAATTCGTGGGTAAATAGGGCGGATGCGCAAGCAGATAAAGGTGGGTTGATTGGAATCTTCTTCATGGCGCTGGTACTGGCACTAGTATCTTTTTCCTGCACAGGTCCGATTGTCGGCACGCTCATCGTAGAAGCTGCAAGACACGGTGGAATCACTCCAATCGTTGGTATGTTAGGTTTTTCATTTGCTCTTGCTTTACCTTTTGGGTTGTTTGCTGCCTTCCCGGGATGGATGAACTCCATGCCGAAATCTGGCGGCTGGTTGAATAGTGTGAAAGTGGTACTGGGATTCCTCGAATTGGCTCTGGCGTTCAAGTTCTTGTCCAATGCCGATATGACATGGAATATGCACTTGCTGGAGCGAGAGGTGTTCCTGGCAATCTGGATCGCCATTTTCCTAGTAATGGCATTGTACCTTTTTGGAATGTTTCGTCTTTCACACGATAGTCCAATTGAGAAGTTGTCCGTAGGACGCACTTTATTGGCTACTTTTTCACTTGTCCTGGTTTTCTACATGCTCCCCGGGATGTGGGGTGCTCCGCTTAATTTGATCTCTGCGTTTCCTCCGCCTTTACAATACAGCGAATCTGGAGGTGCAGGGATTGGTAGTTCGAATGCAGTAACTGCAGAAAATGGTCCGGAGGGTACAGTGCTTGGACCTCAAAATATCCGGGTTTTCCATGATTACGATAAGGCACTGGCTTACGCTAAAGAAGTGAATAAACCTTTGTTCGTTGACTTTACCGGTATCAATTGTGTGAACTGCCGCAAAATGGAGCAACAAGTGTGGGGACAAAAAGGCATTATTGAAACGTTGAAAAATGACGTGGTCATTGTTTCATTGCATGTAGATGAACGCAAAGATCTTCCGGCAAAGGAGCAAGGTGAGTTTGATGTGTATCCTGGTAAAACCATGTCTGTTCAAACCACAGGCGATAAGTGGAAAATGATGCAGATCAAGCGTTATAATATCTTAGCGCAACCTTATTATGTGATGCATGACACAGAAGGGAAGGACCTTTCAAATGGTTCGGCTGATTTTGAGCATACCAGTGATCCAAAGGATTTTAAAATGTGGCTGGATAAAGGAATGAAGCTTTTCAGAGAAAAGAAATAAGCGATTCATTTCATGTGGATTCACTTTGTTAATTTTAAAAAGTGAATCAATTTCTCCTTACACCGATTGAATACCTTAAAGGTGTTGGACCGCAACGAGCGGAACTTCTGTCCTCGGAAATTGGTGTACGCACGTTTGGGGATCTACTTAACTACTTTCCGTTTCGATACATTGACCGATCACGTTATCATCAGGTAAGTGATCTTATTGAACTGGACAGTTTTGCTCAGTTGAAAGGCCGAATTATACAGGTGGTCGAAAGTGGAGGGACACGGCACAAACGTTTGACTGCCAAGTTTCAAGACGAATCAGGTGTGATCGATCTGGTTTGGTTCCAGGGTGCAAAATGGATCAAACCCCTCTTGAAGGCAGGTGTCGAATATCAGGTGTTCGGTAAGGCAAAACAATATGGATCGACCTGGAGTATTCCGCATCCCGAACTGACAGAATGGAAAGATGTCCATCAGAAAACGGGATTGCAACCGGTTTATCCTTCAACGGAAAAACTATCCTCCAAAGGACTTCATTCCAAAGGGATCGAAAAGCTGACTGCTGTCTTGGTGCTGCAGATCAAAGATAAAATTCCCGAAACGCTTCCATTGGAATTGTTACAAGATAACAGATTAATGTCTAGGGAGCAGGCTTTGTATTTGGTGCATCGCCCGGATACGGAACAGCAGTTTCAACAGGCGCGGTTTCGATTGAAATTTGAAGAGCTCTTTCTCCTTCAAATGGAGTTGCAGATCCGAAAGCAGATCACCACTCAGCGTTCCAAAGGGTTTGTTTTTAAAGAAGTGGGAAAGGTGTTCACGGACTTCTATGAGCACTTTATGCCCTTCCAACTCACCAATGCTCAAAAACGAGTACTTAAAGAAATTCGTAAGGATTTTCTTTCGGGACATCACATGAATCGTTTGCTTCAGGGAGATGTTGGTTCCGGAAAAACCCTCGTAGCTTTATTGACCATATTGATGGCGATCGATAATGGATTTCAGGCAGCATTAATGGCACCTACGGAAATTCTTGCACAACAACATTATGAAACGATCGGTTCACTTTTGAATGGTCTTCCGGTTGAACTACGATTGTTGACCGGCTCTACCAAGAAAAAGGAACGTGAGCAAATACATACAGGTTTAATAGACGGATCCATTCAAATACTGGTAGGTACCCATGCGTTGCTTGAGGATGTCGTTCAGTTTGCGAATCTTGGAGTAGTTGTGATCGATGAACAACACCGCTTCGGTGTAGCGCAAAGAGCTAAGATGCGCGGAAAGAATACCATTCCTCCGCATGTCTTAGTGATGACTGCAACACCAATTCCCCGCACGCTGGCCATGACTTTCTATGGAGACCTGGATGTTTCTGTGATCGATGAACTCCCACCCGGAAGGAAACCGGTAACGACAATGCACCGCTACGAATCACACCGATTGCGCTTGTTTGGTTTTTTGCGAGAACAGATTGCTTTGGGTAGACAGGTCTACGTCGTTTATCCCTTGATCAACGAATCCGAAAAACTGGATTTCAATAACCTCATGGAAGGTTACGAGGCCATTTCAAGAGCCTTTCCATTACCTGAATACAAGGTGAGCATGGTGCATGGGAAAATGAAACCTGAGGATAAAGATTTCGAGATGCAGCGTTTTCTCAAAGGTGAAACACAAATCATGGTAGCAACTACGGTGATTGAAGTGGGGGTAAATGTTCCCAATGCCTCGGTGATGGTTATAGAAAGTGCTGAACGATTCGGTTTATCTCAGCTGCATCAGTTGAGAGGTAGAGTAGGTCGTGGTGCGGAACAATCCTACTGTATTTTGATGACCGGGCAAAAACTTTCAAAGGAAACCCTGAAACGTCTGGAAACAATGGTTCGAACGAATGATGGCTTTGAAATCGCAGAAGTAGACTTGCAATTACGCGGACCTGGTGATATTATGGGTACCCAGCAAAGTGGCATGCTGGATCTTAAAATTGCGGATCTTTCCAAGGATGCTCAAATTGTTGTGCTTGCGCGAGAACAATCAAGGATATTACTTCTGTCTGATCCTGATTTGACCCAACCGAAACACGCTACCTTGAATTTGATATTGAGGGAGGCCTTGAAATCCCGTCCCAACTGGGGTCGAATAGCCTGATTATTGTAACTCGCAGTTCATTACCTCGTATAGGGTACAAAACGGTTGTATGAGGTCCTTACTTTTTTCCATTTTTCTGATTGTAGCACATACTTCTTTTGGACAATTAATGAGTGGTCGTTTGATTGAAGACGAGCGAAAAATGCTGACCTTAACCGATTTCACCGTTCAAGATTCCAATGAAGGGGTTTTATTATTTGAATTGGCAGTAAACAATTTGGGAAATGTAACTTCGGCCAAATTGCTTTCGAATGGCACTACTGTAATTTCCACTCCAACACGTATTAAGGTGAAAAACGAATTGATGAAATGGAAATTCCAGGAGGGGACGTATTATCCTGAATTTCATCATGTAAAGGTAAAAATCACCACCAAGAAAGGAGCATAGCGAAAAGTTACTGTAGAAGTCTTCGCATGATCTTTCCTACATTCGATTTAGGGAGTTCATCGCGAAAATGTACTTCTCTTGGAACTTTATATCCGGTAAGTAATTTGCGACTTTCTTCAATTACCTCATCTGAAGTAAGTGATGGGTCTTTTTTAACTACAAATGCCATAACATATTCTGTTCCATCTGGATTTTTTCCACCTCTTACACCAACTTCTAATACCTTCGGGTTTTCTGCAATAGCTTTTTCTACCTCATTCGGGAATACATTAAACCCGGATACTAGAACCATCTCCTTTTTACGGTCTATGATTTTGAAGAATCCATCCGGCTCCATGACACCGATATCTCCTGTTAAAAAATAGTCTCCAAGCATACATTTGGCTGTTTCATCCGGTCTTTTCCAATAACCCTGCATCACTTGCGGTCCTTTGATGCCTATTTCACCCGGTTGACCGTTTTCTACTTCTTTGCCGTCATCATCAAAAAGTTTGATCTCCGTATTTGGAAGTGGAAGTCCAATGGTTCCGCGTCGATGTGAACCATCGATTGGGTTGATTGTTGCTGCTGGGCTTGTTTCTGAAAGTCCATACGCCTCAAGTAGCGGGCTATTTGTCAATTTCTCCCAACGTTCTGCAACGGCATCCTGCACGGCCATTCCACCACCAAGAGAAAGTTTGAGTTTGGAAAAATCAAGGTTTTGGAATGCCTCCTGATTCAATAGTCCGTTGAATAAAGTGTTCACACCGGTTAGGATCGAGAAAGGATTCTTCTGCAGATCCTTGCAGAATGCTTTCATGTCGCGCGGGTTTGTGATCAATACATTGATAGCTCCATAGCGGAAGAAAACAATACAATTAGCTGTTAATGCAAAAATGTGGTAGAGTGGAAGGGCAGTAATGATTGTTTCCTGACCCTCCTTGAAAACGTGACCAATCCATGCTTCTACCTGTTGAACATTGGCACAGAGGTTTCCGTGGGATAAAGCCGCTCCTTTTGAAACTCCGGTAGTTCCGCCTGTATATTGCAGAAACGCTAGATCACTGGATTTTATCTCCAAAGGCTTCCCTTTTTTGCTTTGGTTCGATTTGAGGATCTCTTTTAAGGATAGGGCATTTTTTAATTGGTATGGAGGTACCATTTTCTTGATCTTTCGAACCACGAAATTTGTGATCGCTCCTTTCAATCCGCCAAGCATATCTCCAATGGTTGTGAGAATGACTGTTTCGATCTCGGTTTCAGATAGTATTGCTTCCAAGTTGTGCGCAAAGTTTTCCAGAATGATAATGGCCTTTGCTCCTGAATCCTTGTACTGATGTCGCATTTCTTCTGCGGTATAGAGTGGATTCGTATTGACGATAACCAAACCGGCTTTAAGGCAGGCAAATATGGCAACCGGGAACTGCAATAAGTTGGGAATCTGAAGAGCTATCTTGTCTCCCTTTTTCAGATTTGTTTTATTTTGAATAAACCAAACCAGAGCATCCACATTTTCGTCTACTTCGTTGAAGGTCATGGAAACATCCATGTTCTTGAAAGCGATACGGTTACCATATTTTGTTACTGATTCATCGAATATTTGTACGATATTTTCATAGCGGTCAAGCGGTATAGTCCTCTCTACGAAGGCAGGATAACTTTTAAACCAAGGGTAATCAGACATAATCAATGTTTTAAGTGTAGAAATGAACCTTACATGTACTCTAACAAATATAATGAAAAATGGGTATAATAGAAAGCGGAATATTCGATGGGAAGACAAATATGTTCGATAAAAACATCAACTTGATAAATCAATAGTATATTTAGCGACAGATTATGTTACAATTCAACTGTTGTAACTTTTTGCAGCGTCAAATTGTTTTAACTGAGATCGAATCCGATTTTGAAAAGAAGTGAGTACAACAAAGCTGTTCATCAACATGCCGACCAGTTATTCGGTTATGCTATCCGTTTCTTACGAAACAGAGAAGATGCGCGTGATGTGGTACAAGATGTTTTTGAGAAATTATGTATCCATCGCAAAAAGGTAGAATTGCCTCAGCCAAAAGCTTGGCTTTTTAAAACTGCTCACAATACGATGATCAATTTGATCAATAGAAAGGAACGTATTCAGTTACT
>JBIITO010000046.1:0-16107 GCA_044340465.1 Crocinitomicaceae bacterium
GTGTATCTCATCATTAACAGGCTGGGTTTCTGTCATAAAACTTAATGATTGGGATGATATATACAGTCTTCGACCATCATTGACAATTGTGGGTGTTAGGATCATTAACGGAATCTCAGCTAGTTGTTCTGGTAATTGATAATATCCCAAGGGGTGATCTAGTATTCCTTCGGTGTTTTTGTTGAGTTGCTGTTCAAATGCATATCCACGATCCACCGGATAATGATAGTCATTATATTTAAATTGCTGAAAACGATAAAAAAGATCTTTAGTGGATGCAGAAAAGGATAGCTTATTTAAGAGGTCTTTGCTCAGATTAAATGCATAGGATTCGTCTTGAATATCATTAATTTGCCCTGTTTTTTTTAATAGTAAGAGTTCTCTGTAGTAGGCTGCACCGATCATTCCTCCTGAGGCTCCCGTAATCATGTTCAAATGCAATGAAAGTTCGTTATGCAAATAATTATCGCAGTACTGCAGCACCTTGAAAGTCCACAGTGCACTTCTTGACCCTCCTCCAGAAGTGGTTAGAACAACAAGTTTCGGTTTTTTCTGACCAGTTCTTCTCTTCCAGTTCATAAGTAAATTATCCATGTTCTTTCTCGAACGACGATATTGCTCCTCATCTATGTAATTTCTTTGGATTTCCTCCAAATTATATTTTTTTAATGCTTCTTTTTTATAGTTCAACCCATAAGCAAAATTTGTATAGTTGAAAAAGGGAGTATGTAAACTCAAATAGTTAAGAAGATAGATGGTGGTAAAAAGAATTGGATAGGTCCAGCGATGAAACCAAGACATCAGGGCGCTGAATATCATGTGGAGGATGGTAAATAGAAGAACCATGCTCATTGCTGCAGGAAACTCGAAGATGGAGTAATCTATAAATTGACCGGAAACAATAAAAGCGGTAATCGTTATGATTTCGAAAATAGAGGCATTAATTCGGTTTTGAGCAAATACATTTTCGATGATCGTCCTGTCGAGGTGTTTTGTTGATCGACTCTGATAGATTCGAAAGTTCTTACCAATGTAGTAGTAATGTTTTTCCTTTTCAGTTCGAAAGTAGTTGTACCATTTTTCCTTTGACTGAGTAACAGATTTGATTGGACTATCTGTTGTTTCGTCCGGTTGCATTTTTTCTCCTTTTTCTCTAGTTGTCGGAAAAAAGTAAAAAATAGAAAGAAGCATGAATCCGCTGAATCCACCTAAAAATCCTATGGTATATCTGATGACATCCATACCTGATGCGAATTCCTGTTCAAGTTGGAATTCAGTCATTTTCTTTAAGTAGAAAAATATAAATAGAATGGGAATGAGTGTATTGTTCAGACAAAATTTAAAGAATGGTCTGGAAACTGTCGCTAGAAAAGGATATCTGGGTCCAAGTTTGATATAGCTGTAGGTATTGAAAGCCATCGTAAAACCTCCGATAGCGAAGCCGAGTAGCCCGAATGACCATATACTGATCTCGCCTAGGTATTCGGGTGAGAAAAAGAGAAGTGGTATGCCGAATGCACTTCCAAACGATTCTGAAACGATTAGAAATAGAAAGCTCCAATAAAAAAGTGAAATGAGATTGTATTTTATCTGACCAAAAAGTATTTGAACAGGAAAAAAGATCCTGATAATTGATAATAGTCGTATGATCTGTTTGAACATCAATCTACAAGATACTTATTTTTTAATTGAAATGGCTTTTTGTTTAATGAATTAAGAAAAACTAAGCTCAACTAGGATAGTCATTTTACGGTTGTCTTTTCTCTAGTCTATCCTTTAGTACGGACCTCATGTAAAAGAAATTTCAGATTGTTCAGGATTTCATTTGGAAACACTTGACTATTAAAATCAGCTATTTTGCGCAAAGGCTGAGATAAGCTCTTTGAAGTTCTTGGGTGCGGGAATGGGACGCATAGTGCGTTTATCAACAAAAACAAGCGTTGTTTCAGCAGTTGCGATGAGTTTGCCTGTTTCATTGATTAATTCATAGGAGAAACATATTCTCACGCCTTTAATCTCTTCAATGTAGGTGCAAATAGTAAGTTGATCATCATAGTGGGCAGGGTGCTTATACCTGACGTGATATTCGGAAACTGGAAGCATGATACCGTCCTCCTCGAGTTTTTTATAGTTCATTCCGAGATTGCGCATGGTTTCAACACGGCCAACCTCAAAATATTGGGCATAAACTCCGTAGTAACAATAACCCATTTGATCTGTCTCACCATATCGTACCCTTAAATTGGTGTTGTGACTATATCTGTATTTCATGTGCTTTATATACGAAAACAGCTGATTTTTGTTATGTCTGATCGCAAAAGAACTCAGATTTGATATATTTACATATTGATTCCATTGTAGTGTTTGTATATACTGTCAAATAACCATTTAGTCAGGATTCGCAAGTATTTTTTTTCTGTAAGTGACGAAAACGAAAAAAATAGTGTACATGTAAAACTTTTTAAAAAATCAACATGTATTCAGCTTTTTTTTTCACTTTTTTCTGTAAATATTTGTCTCACGAAACAACTGACTAACCACGGGTTGGGGCATATTTAGCCTTTTTGTTTTGTCAACAAACGAATACTAACTATAAATTATCATTTTCAATGAGCAACGATCACGAAGTAGTTTGGAATGCATGTCTAAAAGTTATCAAAGACAATATTTCGTTACAAGCATTCAAAACTTGGTTTGAACCAATCGTGCCGGTTAAATTAGAATCTAATGTATTGACAATTCAAGTTCCTTCACATTTCTTTTATGAATGGCTTGAGGAAAATTACATAACTCTTTTGAAAAAGGTAATCAAAAAAGAACTCGGTCAAGAGGGAGCTTTGGAGTATAGTATCGTAATGGAAAACAATGCCTCGAACTCCACGCCCTATACGGTGAAACTACCTGCTCTTAACAAGCGCTCTTTAAAGAACGCCCCAGTAGCGATGCCGTTAAATTTAAATGAGAATCAGATTCGCAATCCATTCATTATTCCGGGATTGAAAAAGGTAAATGTTGAATCTAATCTCAATCCTTCTTATTCTTTTGAAAATTTTGTAGAAGGCGATTGCAACCGTTTGGCTCGTGCTTCGGGATATGCAGTAGCTAATAAACCGGGAGGAACAGCTTTTAACCCATTACTGATTTATGGTGGAGTTGGCCTTGGGAAGACTCATTTGGCTCATGCTATTGGAATAGCTATTAAAAATCAGTCTCCTAACAAGACGGTATTATATGTGGGTTCTGAAAAATTTGCCCATCAATTCATTGAGGCGATCAAAAATCAGACGACGAATGATTTTATCCATTTCTATCAAATGATAGATGTGTTGATCATTGATGATGTTCAATTCTTCTCGGGAAAAGAACGAACTCAAGATGTTTTCTTTCATATCTTCAATCATTTACATCAGAACGGTAAGCAGATCATTCTTACATCTGATAAGGCTCCTGTAGAAATGCAGGGAATGGAACAACGCTTACTTTCTCGCTTCAAATGGGGACTTTCTGCGGATCTTGGAACGCCTGATCTTGAAACGCGTATTGCTATTCTTGAAAAGAAGATGTATGGTAACGGTATTGAGTTGCCTCGTGAGGTTGTGGAATACCTGGCCTATTCAATCAACACCAATGTGCGAGAGATGGAAGGTGCATTGAATACATTACTTGCTCAAGCATCGCTTAATAAGAAAGCTATTACACTTGAGTTAGCTAAACAGATGGTTGACAAATTCGTTAAGAATACTGCCCGCGAAGTTTCCATCGAGTATATCCAAAAAGTCGTTTGTGATTATTTTGATCTGCCAATCGAAATGTTGAAATCAAAAACACGTAAACGAGAAGTTGTTCAAGCACGACAGATTTCGATGTATTTTTCTAAAAAAATGACCAAGTCTTCGTTGGCAAATATAGGAGCACATTGCGGAGGAAAAGATCATGCAACTGTATTACATGCATGTCGTACGGTAATGAACCTTTCTGAAACAGATAAACAATTCAGAGGTTATCTTGAAGAATTAGAGAAGAAATTGACGATCCAATAGAACTAAAGCTGCCTCATTAGGTGGCTTTTTTTAGATTTGAACAAACCTTCACGCTTTTGGAGTTCGAGTTGAATAAATTTTATTCCTTTGTCTGCGTGAAGGAAAGAGGTTTTACATATCACACACTTAAACAACTGAGTACAGGAATGTACAAGGAAAAGGGCTCTAAATTCATCGCGTTAGCCGTTCCATGTTATTCCGAGGATGATGTCAAATTTTACTTGGAGCAGTGGAGAAAAGAACACTTTCAGTCTCGTCACCTCTGTTATGCTTACAGGCTTGGATGGAAAAAGGACCGTTACCGTGCAAACGATGACGGTGAGCCAAATAATTCGGCTGGTGCTCCCATATTAGGGCAAATCCAGTCTTTTGATCTAACAAATGTATTGGTAGGCGTCGTGCGTTATTTCGGTGGAACAAAACTGGGAGTGGGCGGATTGATTCAAGCATATAAAACCGCCGCGTATGAAGCTTTAAATGCAGGGGAAATACAAATTTGTGAATTAAAACGTCATTTTAATGTGACTGTCAGTTTTACTGATTACGTCCTTTTTATGCGTCAGGTAAAATTGTTGGGAATTGATCTTAAATCACAAGAGATTACAGATAATTATTCAATAGAGATTGCTTTGTCCATTGAATCAACGGATGAATTTCTGTCATTCATTTCTGAAAATAAGGGAATTAAAATAATCGACCACGGAATTTATTAATATGGAATTACTAAAACAACTTGTAGAGATCCGAGGCGCGTCCAGCGACGAAAGCAGGGTGAAGGAGTTTATCTTGGACTATGTTCATCGGCATCAGCACGCATGGAAAGTTCAACCGACGATCGTCCAAGGTTCGGAATTTCAAGATTGTCTGATCCTGGTTTTCGGAACTCCGAGAACAGCCATTTATGCCCACATGGACAGTATCGGTTTCAGCGTGAGATATGACAATGAGCTCATTAAGATTGGTGGTCCTCGTACCATTGACGGGATGCAATTGGTTGGTTCAGATAGTCAGGGAGAAATAGAAACCGAATTGATGGTGCTGGAAGATGAGGATGGTTCGCGTTCTTTGAAATATATCTATGACAGAACGATCGATCTTGGAACGATTCTGACGTTTAAACCCGATTTCAGGGAAACGGAAGAATTTGTTCAGTCTCCCTATATGGACAATAGATTGGGAGTATGGAATGCCTTGAAAGTTGCTTCCACTTTGGAAAATGGCGCCATTGTTTTTTCTACATATGAAGAACACGGTGGCAATACGGTAGGATTTTGTGCATCTTATCTTTTGAAGGAGTTTGGAGTTAGACAGGCACTTATTTCAGATATCACATGGGTGACACATGGAGTGGTACATGGTTGCGGAGTTGCTATTTCTATGCGCGACGGTGGTTTGCCGCGCAGAAGTTACCTCGATAAGATCATTCAGCTGGCAAGGCTTTCCGGAGTGGATTTTCAACTGGAAGTCGAATCTGCAGGTGGCAGCGATGGTACCATGCTACAGCAATCTGATCTTCCGATTGACTGGTGTTTTATTGGAGCAGCTGAAGATCATGTCCATACACCCGATGAAAAGGTCTTCAAGTACGACATCCTGTGCATGGTGGAACTTTACCGTTACCTGATGAAGCATCTTTGAAATTAATGTATCTTCAACCAAAGGATTCTTATGGATACCCATCACGTTTGTCAGCTTTATAAATATGATCCGGAATTCTTTCTGATCACTAAAGAGTCTCCTGCTTATTTTGCAGAAGAATTTGTCGAATCATCACTTGATTCAGATTTTGTTTCCTGGCTCAATTTTCACAGTTTGGAGGATAAGCCCAGTATTCAGAGGTTATGCGAACATTTGCAGGTTGATCTGTTAACGATGGAGGACATCTATGAAGAAAAGCGCAGGCCAAAATTAGAGGAGTATCCCAATTACCTCTTTTTTTCCGTTCGATCAGCGCTACCTTCTCAGGGTAAAGCAAATGAATTGGTTTTGGATCAGATTAGTTTTGTACTTGGAAAAAACTTTCTGATATCTTTTCAAAACAGAAGTTCCGACCACTTTCCGGATGTGCGCGATCGCATTGAGAAGAAAAGAGGAAAAATACGCTTTAAAGGGCCTGATTTTTTGCTGTTTCGTATGCTGGAAGCCATTATCGATAACTATTTTGAAGTGTTGGAAACCATCGGGGAATCCATTCAGCACTTGGAAAACAAGTTGATCCGAATGAATGATAGTGGTATTTTAAGAGCAATAGAAGAAGAAAAGCGTAAGTTGGTAGAATTAAGAAAAACTGTATTACCACTGAAGGATGTTACCTCACATTTAGAGAAGCTCGAAAGTATTTATTTGAGTGCAGACAATAGACACTATTTTGCAGACTTGAAAGAAAATTGTATGGCCGTGCTGGAAGAAGTAGATGCTCATAAACAAATACTGGAAGGGATGTCGAATCTGTATTATGCTGTTCAAGGCCAACGTATGAATGAGATCATGAAAATGTTGACTGTGGTAAGTTCTATTTTTATTCCTTTGACCTTCATCGCCGGGATCTATGGGATGAATTTTGAGAATATGCCTGAATTGAAATGGCCATACGGATACAGTCTTGTCATTATATTGATGATCTTTGTGGCTGCTGCAATGATCACCTATTTCATAAGAAAAGGCTGGTGGGGTAAAAGGCGCAAGAAGCGTGATCTATAGTGTTAAGCAAAAAAAGCGACCGTTTGGCCGCTTTTCTTAATTCTTTTTAGGCCCTATTTCACCAGTACTTTTGGTGCTGCATTTAAAATATCCTGACTGGTTTCAGCTGCATATTTATCAAAGTTCGCAACAAATTTTGACGCAAGATTATTTGCGGTTTCGTCATAAGCGTTCTTATCTGCCCATGTGCCGCGTGGATTAAGGATTTCACTTGGAACACCATCACATGTGGTCGGAATTGCAAGATCAAATATGGGTAACTTTTCGAATGTAACTTTGTCCAATTTTCCTGTTAACGCAGCAGTGATCATTGCACGCGTATAAGTAAGCTTCATACGACTACCTACACCATAGGAGCCACCTGTCCAACCTGTGTTGATCAACCACACATTAATGCCTTTCCCATCTAATTTCTCACCAAGTAATTTGGCGTATTTTGCAGGGTGTAATGGCAAGAAAGCAGCTCCAAAACAAGCCGAAAAGGTTGTTGTTGGTTCAGTGATGCCAACTTCTGTACCCGCTACTTTAGCCGTATATCCTGACATAAAGTGATACATGGCCTGCTCCTTAGTTAGCTTGGAGATCGGAGGTAAAACCCCAAAAGCATCAGCAGTAAGAAAGAAAATGTTCTTTGGAGCACTCCCGATGGATGGAGTCGCGATATTATCTATATGATGGATTGGGTAAGATACACGTGTATTCTCGGTAATTGAGCCATCTGTGTAATCCGGTGTCGAACTTCCGTCGTAGAAGCCAATATTCTCCAGTATCGCACCAAATTTGATCGCGTCATAAATCTGTGGCTCTTTTTCACGCGTAAGATCGATCGTTTTGGCGTAGCATCCTCCTTCAAAATTAAATACAGAATTATCGGCCCATCCGTGCTCATCATCACCAATTAAACGGCGATTTGGATCCGAAGAAAGTGTGGTTTTTCCTGTTCCAGATAAACCAAAGAATACCGCAGTATCATTTGTTTCGTTCCCGATATTTGCTGAACAATGCATCGAAAGTACGTTTTTTTCATGCGGCAAAACGTAGTTCAGTACGGAGAAAATTCCTTTTTTGATCTCTCCTGTATAACCTGTGCCACCGATTATAATCATCTTACGAGTAAAGTTCAATACTGCAAAATTGTGCTGACGTGTACCGTCGATTGTCGGGTCTGCTTTGAATCCTGGTGCACATACGATATGCCAATCTGGCAAAAAAGTTTCCAATTCGCTATCCTCAGGACGAAGGAACATGTTGTATGCAAACATATTCGACCACGGAAATTCAGTTACTACACGAATATTCATTCGGAACTGTGGGTTAGCACAAGCATAAGCATCACGAACGTATACGTCACGTCCATTCAAATAAGCCTTCATTCGATTGTACAACGCTTCAAATTGAGTCGTCGTAAACTTGATATTTATGTCTCCCCACCAAACTGAATCTTCGGTGTTTTCATCGCAAACTACGAAACGATCTTTTGGCGACCGACCCGTAAATTCACCTGTTTCAATAGCAATAGCACCTGTGTCAGTAAGTACGCCTTGACCATTAATAATGGTGTCTTCAACAAGCTCTGCAGGTGTAAGGTTCCAAAATTGTGTTCCAAGGTGGTTAAGTCCTATAGACTCATTAAGATCGGCATGTTGACCATGTTTTCCAAATACGTTCATACGTTCTGTTTTAAAGCTAAAGCTTTCGATTGAGCAGCAAAATTAGGTTAACATTTTCTAAATACGGTAAATTTAGGGGGTAAAATTTCGCACAAGAGTCTTCACATTTGTTAACAACACAAGTAATCATAGAAATATTACTTCCAATGACATTTTTAGGCAAGGTTGCGCAGGGCTTCTAAGGCTGAGCGAATGTTCTCTCTGATATCAAGTATTGATGCTTCCATCATGTAACATGGAGCTGTAATGATTTTATTTTCAGCATCGACAAGGATTTCTCTTACTTTTTTCATTTCACTCGAAGCTCCGGTCCGTTGCAATCCACTTGAAAAAGATAGAATATCATAAGGGGAAGCTTCATTGTCTGACCCAATGGTCAATACTGGTTTCGTCTTTGATCCCTCCAACGCTTTGGCAATCACCACAGGACTAACACAAAGTGCTGCGATGGGTTTGCCGACATTGATCATATTAACTATTAATAGTTTCACTTTTGGGTTAATATGTCCATCAGGACCTTGAAATGCCCAGTTCGTGAAGTTTTTAGCACTGCCGAAACCACCAGGAATAACAAGTCCGTCGAGGTCAGAAGTTGAAATTTGACTGATTTCGGTGACCTGACCTCGTGCAATTCTGGACGCTTCGACCATCATATTACGGCTTTCAGCTTGCTCCTCACCGGTGAGATGGTTTATAACATGGTGTTGGGTTTCATCAATCGATATACATATCGCTTCAGCACCAATCTCTTCAATAGCTAACAGGGTTAGCACAACTTCTTGTATTTCAGCACCATCATATACACCGCAACCTGATAACAATACTCCAATTTTCATGTTAATTTTCTTTGAAATTATAGTCAATAGACTGTTTCCATCCCTCAAGATCGAGCCATATTCTAGATCCATTTTCTTTTTTGTGGGCCAATTCACTGAGATCGAAATGTAAATCTTCCATCATAGTCTTTTTGCACTGGTCTCCCTGATCCTGATGGATTACGCGTATGGATCTTCGGGGTGGTAATGATTTTGAAATATTCGGAGAGCCGATAAGAGAAAAAGTATGTTTTAAACAACCACCGTAATAGGTCACGGATACGGTGAGAATGTTTCCGGATAGTTTAACTTCTCTGATGTTCAAGGAATCACCTTCTTCTGTTGGTTCACCAACGGTTGATTGTAAAATATTATTTTCCATTGTGAGATGGTCGATCTGCGTAGTACTATTCTTCTGTGCACATCCCAACAGAAGGCAGAAAGCGATACATGTTAACAAATGGATAAAACGCACAATGAAATAATTTGAGTTTAAATATACAAACATAGGATCAGAGGAAACCAAGTTGGGAAATTGTTTGTTTATTTTTGTGTCATGAAAACAAAAACGCTCAAAAAGAATAAGGTAAATGTGGTAACTCTGGGATGCTCCAAGAACTTATTCGATTCGGAAGTGATGATGGCACAGCTAAAAGCCAACCAGTTCGATGTTGAGCATGAGTCCATTAATGATGATGCAGAGATCGTCATTATAAATACGTGCGGATTCATTGATAACGCCAAACAGGAATCCATTGATACTATTGTACGTTATGCAGAGGCAAAATCAGATGGGTTGGTCGATAAAGTATATGTCACAGGTTGTTTGTCGGAGCGTTACAAGGATGATCTGGAAAAGGAAATTCCTGAAGTGGATGCTTTCTTTGGTACGCGGGATCTTCCCAGATTATTGAAAACTCTTAAGGCAGATTATAAGCACGAATTGGTCGGAGAGCGCCTGTTGACTACGCCTAACCATTACGCTTATTTTAAGATCGCTGAGGGCTGTGATCGTCCTTGTTCCTTCTGTGCAATTCCATTGATGCGAGGAAGGAATATATCTACTCCAATGCAAGATCTGGTTGTCCAGGCAAAAGGTTTGGCTGCGAAAGGAGTGAAAGAATTAATGCTCATCGCACAAGATCTGACTTATTATGGGCTTGACCTTTATAAAAAACGTGCGCTTTCAGACCTGATGAAGCGTCTTTCCGATGTCGAAGGAATCGATTGGATTCGCCTACATTATGCTTTTCCAGCGGGATTTCCGATGGATGTACTTGATGTAATGAATGAGCGCGACAATATCTGCAAATACCTCGATATGCCACTTCAACATGGTTCTACAAAGATCCTTCAGGCAATGCGACGCGGCATTACACGGGAAAAAACAGAAGAGTTAATTGCAACAATTCGCCAGAAAGTTCCGGGTATTGCGTTGAGGACTACTTTAATTGCCGGATATCCGGGGGAGAACCAGGCCGATTATGAGGAGATGTATGATTGGGTAGAACGAAGTCGCTTCGATCGATTAGGTATCTTCACTTATTCACATGAAGAGAATACGCATGCCTACTCTTTTAAAGACGACGTACCCATGAAAACTAAAAAGACCCGTGCCGATGAGATCATGGAGCTACAATCGGGAATCAGTTATGATTTGAACCAACTAAAGGTTGGTAAAACCTTCAAAGTGCTTTTCGATCGGGTGGAAGGAGATTATTTTATTGGAAGAACTGAATATGATTCTCCTGAAGTAGATAATGAAGTACTAGTAAGGAAGGATCAGTACTTTGTTCGTTTGGGGGATTTTGAAAATATTACAATCACTTCAGTAGATCATTACGATTTATATGGGCAAGTAATGTTGAATGTTTAATTCATTACAGGTTATGAAACTAGAAAAGTTAAAGTACCTAACTATTTTTCTTTTACCATTAACTGTTGGTGTTGGGTTTTATTTGAAAGATTTGTTCACATACTTGGCAATGTTTACCTTTTTTGTTCTGGTACCGATTCTGGAAATTATTCTAAAGGTTGATGATCGGAATCTTTCGAGTAAAGAGCGTAACGAAGCTGAGCATCATCCGTTTTACAGCTGGTTATTGTATTCAATGTTGCCTGTTCAATTCGGCTATCTATATTGGTTTCTTTCATCTCATTTTGAAGAAACCTATGAGTATGTTGGTGCGGCACTTTCGATGGGATTAATGTGCGGTGTTGTTGGGATTAACGTTGGTCATGAGCTTGGGCATCGGTCAAACAGAGTTGAGCGATTTGTGGGGGAGTTGCTCTTACTTTCATCAATGGAAAATCATTTTTTACCATACCACAATCGCGGGCATCATGCCAATGTTGGCACACCGATGGATCCTGCTACGGCGCGTAAAAATGAACCACTCTATGTGTTTTGGTTCCGTTCTCATTTTGGAAGTTATTTTCAGGCATGGAAAATCGAATGGGTGCGTTTAGGTATAATGAAACGTGCTCGTCTTGGATTATACAATCTCATGGTCGTATACACACTTGTACAATTGTTGCTTTGCATTGGGATTTATTTCTTTATGGGCAGACATGCTTTGATTAGTTTTCTCATCGTAGCGGGTATAGGAATTCTCTTATTGGAAACGGTTAATTACATTGAACACTATGGACTAACTCGGAAAAAGAGGGAGAACGGAACGTATGAATCAGTAAAACGCATTCATTCCTGGAATGCCAATAATGTTTTAGGACGAGTTGTTCTGTTTGAAGTTACGCGACATTCCGACCATCATTTTAAGGCTGATAAACCTTATCAGGTTTTAGAATCGCATGAGGGTTCTCCAACCATGCCAACAGGTTATCCCGGGATGATGTTGCTATCCTTTATTCCGCCTCTTTTTTTTAAATTGGTTAACCCACGGATTCCATCTTGATCAATTTTTTGTTGCGTTTCGGGGATGGAACGTGATTATTGCATCACGCAAGAAACGTTGATCTAAATGTGTGTAAATTTCGGTTGTTGTAATCGATTCGTGACCTAGCATATCTTGCACTGCGCGTAAGTTAGCGCCTCCTTCGATCAAGTGTGTTGCAAAAGAGTGACGGAAGGTGTGAGGTGATATTGTTTTTTGGAGACCCATGGCAGTGGATAAGTCTTTGATGATAGTAAAGATCATTACGCGCGTGAGTTTGGCTCCCCTACGATTTAAAAAAACGACATTTTCATTTCCGGGTACAATGGATTGATGTCGGCGGACATACTCGTTGTATAATCCGATCTCCTTTTCTACGCTTTTACTTACCGGTACCAAGCGCTCTTTATTCCCTTTTCCGATGACTCTAATAAATCGTTCTTCGAAAAAGAGATCAGAAAAACGTAGATTAACAAGTTCAGACACACGTAAACCACAACTATACAATGTTTCCAAAATGGCTCTATTCCGATGCCCTTCATTCTTACTCATGTCTACGGCAGAGATAAGTTGATCTATTTCCTCGATGGTGAGTACTTCAGGTAGTTTTCTGCCAATTTTTGGCATTTCGAGTAACTCACTTGGGTCATCATTGATCAAATCTTCGATAAGCAGAAAAAGGAAGAATTGCTTAATTCCACTGATGATGCGTGCTTGCGTTCGTGCACTTAGGCCAAGGTCGTATAGGGTTGCTACGAATTCCTTTAAATGCTCAAAGGTGATATGAGTTGCTTCTATTTGTTTACTCTCACTGAAATCTCGGAGCTTTTGAACGTCGTTCTGGTAAGCAAGAACAGAGTTTTCTGAGAGGCCTTTTTCTATTTTCAGAAACGAAACAAAATCCTTAATATAGCGGTTCCAAAGAGCCATAAAACATGAAAATACTAATAGTAAACGGACCCAATTTAAATTTATTAGGATCTAGAGATCCACAAATATATGGTAATCAGTGCTTCGAAGATTATTTGGATCAGTTAAATGCGCAATCGAAAACAGAGATTTCTTATTTTCAGTCTAATCTGGAAGGAGAGTTGATCAATATCCTACAAAGCAGTCAACATGATGGTGTTATTTTGAATGCTGGAGGGTATACTCACACCTCTGTTGCATTGCGAGATTGTATTGATGCTATAAAAGTTCCAGTAGTTGAAGTTCATATCTCCAATGTTTCCGCGAGGGAACCTTTCAGACATGAATCTTTGCTTTCACCAGTTTGTATAGGTTGTATTTTTGGATTTGGTTTGACTAGTTATGCTCTCGCATTGGATTACTTTGAAAAGAGGCGCTGATTCAAGTCGCTAAACCTATTGATTCCTTTAAAGTATCTGTCCCATAGTATGTTACCTTTATATATGCCTGATGCATTGAACGAAGTAGATGATCTTTTGATACTCGTTCGTTGTTTTAATAAGGTTCTTAAATGAAGATAGAAATGAGAATGTGCTCTCAATACGCTGCCCAGCTGTTTCCATTCACCTCGAAGTAAAAAACGCACTCCTGCAATACCGTCCAGAAGCATGCGATACAACAATTTTGGCAAAAGCAAACCTTCATGATTTTTGACAATCATAAATAAGCTGTTTCTAAAATTCAAATAGGATTTTTTTGGTGATAAATAGGGGAGTGTTCCCCCACCGACATGATATATTACGGAATCAGTAACGGCGAGAAAGCGATAACCTTTTTTCTTGATTCGCCAGCAAAGATCAATCTCTTCCATGTGCGCAAAAAAAGCAGTGTCAAAGCCTCCTTCTTCGTGAAATAGTCTTGAACGAATCAAAAGGGCTGCACCTGTAGCCCAAAATACTTCTGAGGTTCCATTGTATTGACCATTGTCTGTTTCGAATTGATCGAAGATGCGCCCTCTACAAAATGGGAAATAATTCTTGTCTAGGAAGCCTCCCGCTGCACCTGCGTGCTCAAATTGAGTACGAACATTGTAGTTCAGAATTTTAGGTTGACATCCTGCAACTTGGGGGTCTTTCATTACTTCTATCAAAGGTTCTATCCATCCAGGTGTAACTTCAATGTCACTATTCAACAATAGATAAAATTCAGAGTCAATTTGTTTTAAGGCATCGTTGTATCCCTTTGCGAATCCTCCGTTTTCAGTGTTCAGGATAATTTTTACATTGGGGAAATTCTCCTTTACAAGTTCGATAGATCCATCAGTAGAGGCATTATCGGCTACGAAAATTTTGGATCTACCGGAGTTGGCAATAACTGAGGGTAAAAATTGCTCAAGGAAATGTTTTCCGTTCCAATTTAGAATTACAATACTAATTGATTCCAAGGGTAAAACGTTAGTATTGTCTAAAAAGATTATTGCTTTCTCCCCCCCAATGATCCATCATGTTAGAATTGGGATCGTCCACCGTGCCATTGTTGGTATTCCTTTTTGATAAGGTTAGTTGCCACGACGGATTTTTCAATTCCCCGATCATGTCCGAATGAAGCAGAATATAAGTATTGTTTACCAGATTTGGATTGTAGAATATAAAACGTTTATTGCTGAATTTACCGATTTTGTTGTATTGCCAGATTTCATATGGATATTCCGTCGGCGATGTTTCGCGGGCAACAATGTTTGTGGGTGCTCCATACTGAAGATATACTCTGCCTCTGTCGGTTTCAAAACCTTCCTGAAAGTTATTTGCATACAACCTTTCCACCAGTTGAACTTGCATTTTGTATTTGATCCAGGCGTCATAGATACTGCCTGGTGCTGTTTGAGTCCAAAAGGCTTGTAAGTGTTTTCGTTCTGCTTCTCTGTCATGTTTCTTCAGTGTAGAAATGATATTCTTGACTTCTGCAGGCTTACTGATAGGGATGAGACTTTCAAGAAAATAAGATGTACTGTCATCAGCCACGGATGCTTGAAAGGAAGGGTCGAGGATGGTGTTCTCAGGAGTCCATGAGAAATCTTGTTCGTTGGTTCGTTCAAAAATGTAAGTTTGAGTTGCTAGTTCTTTCATGGCCCTTGATATCAGGGTGAAATTCAAAGCGAACTTCCCTGACGGCACTTGGGAGATGTCCACATTACGCATGATTGGAACTACTTCTGAAGTTCTGATTTTATTATAAACAGTGAAGTCAGAAAGTTCCACCCCCGTTTCCATATTGGTTAAAGTTTGTTTCAATCCACACAGACTATCACCCATTGTGTTTGATCCGTATAATTCCAGGTAGATAGGAAGGGATTTTAATTCTTTTGGAAAATAGGAAGATAAACGGGGCAACATGTAATAACCTGATTTGTGAAAGGGAGATTCTTCATTTCCTTTTTTACCGTATTCAATCACTTCGATGTCTGAAAATGTAATCCCATCTCCAAGTTCATCAATGACTAGCGCTTGAGTCGCGGTTATCTCTTTTCCTTTGGATAATAGGTCTTTAAGTGATAAGTTTAGTTTGTATTTACCTGGTTTCAGGGCATAACGACGGAGGTCATAGAAATCATCAATAATGCTGTCTTTAAAATTAGGGCTTTTTAATAAGTAGCCTTCCTTTCGAATTATAGAATCATTCGATCGAATCTCAATAGAAACAGCTAATTCTGCTTGAATACCTTCTTCAACTGCTTTATATTTTAATGAGTGTCCCACAAATTGAAAATAGATTTCTAGGTAGTTCCCGGTTCCGGGAGCATAAAATTGTTTTGTGTCTAAGTAGGCACGTAAAGAACTTTCCTGGCCTTGAAGCTTCGAACAACTAATGATAATTAAAAGTGAGATCGCTAAATGCCTCATGACTTAATTTGACAAGTAAAGATATACAAAAAGCACCCATCATTGAGGTGATTTTTTTTTTGATAAATTCGATTTTTATTCGAATATCTTCTTTGTAACGTCTAGAAGGATCGCTGAACATTTTTCGATTAAACGCTTGCCAGTTATTAAAGTATTTTTACTTTTGCCGCGGAGAGATG
>JBIITO010000142.1:0-4907 GCA_044340465.1 Crocinitomicaceae bacterium
TGGGTCGAGCTCCAAAACAAATGTCTAGATAAACGGGGATTGTATTACACATCATATAGCCAATCCTACATTAAACAAAATGAAAAAAAAGAAAGGCTGCCCCTTTTGAGACAGCCCCTTTGAAGAATGTGTTAATTCATTACTTGAAGATGATCTTCATCTCCACACGTCGATTTTTTTGACGTCCTTCTGGAGTGTCATTTGTGGTAATGGGCATTGTTTCTCCGACAAATAATACATATAATCTCGACGGATCTATTCCCTGTGAAGCTAAATAGTTCTTTACTGCTTCAGCACGCTTTTTTGATAACATTAAGTTTTTTTGATCATCGCCTACGTTGTCTGTATGACCGGAAATTTGAAGATTCCAAGTGGATTTCTTCTTCAGAACCTCCCCCAATTCATTTAGTGATGGGAAAGAAACTGACATTATGATGTCTTTACCCGTTTCAAAGGCAAGGTCATCGAAAGCGGTATTCAATATTTCCTGTACTTCTTTTTCTATGACTGGACACCCTTTATTGGATAT
This sequence comes from Crocinitomicaceae bacterium, assembly GCA_044340465.1. GTDB lineage: Bacteria > Bacteroidota > Bacteroidia > Flavobacteriales_D > Crocinitomicaceae > M0103. The sequence goes on from JBIITO010000142.1 coordinate 530, forward strand.
GGGACCTTGGGTAGCCGGGCACTCATCTTCGTTGTCTAAAACACCGTCGCTATCAGTGTCCTGGTATGGGCAACCCTTATTTTTAATTGGTCCTGTGATATATGGACAATCATCATCCTTGTCAAGTATACCGTCTGCATCTGTATCCGGCCAAGGGCATCCTTTATTTTCTTTTGGACCATATTGTTCCGGACAATCATCAAGGAAGTCGAATAAGCCATCTTTATCCGTATCAGGGCATCCCTGATTAAGAAGAGGGCCCGCAATTTCAGGACAGGCATCTTCATTATCCTTAATACCATCACCATCTGTATCAGGACAGCCATTAAAAATGCTTAGCCCTTTTAAGTCAGGACATGAATCATTTTTGTCAATAATACTATCATTATCTCTGTCAGGGCAGCCTGCAAAAATTACCAAACCTGAATCATCTGGACAAACATCGTTCATATCTGTGATGCGATCATGATCTCTATCCGGACAGCCTCCGAGGTCTTTCAAACCGGGTACTTGTGGACAAGCATCTTTCGGGTCAATAATACTATCATTGTCCGAATCTGGGCAGCCATTGAATTCAGGTTTTCCGAAAAGTTCTGGGCATGCATCCTTTTTGTCTTTGATGTCATCACCATCTTTGTCTTTCAATGGTCCAATACTCACGTTAAGTCCGAATGCAAGGTGTAAATTTTTGGTATTGGCAGGATTGATTGAACTCAATATGTTATCAGATATCACGAAAAATTGTAAAGGTCCACCTTTTAAACTTAATCCTAATCCAACATTTCTAAAGCTTCTACCAAAGGCAGCATAGTTAATCGAAAAATTCAACCAATTTCTTGCATGTATATTCATGGCAATTGCAGCACCAGTTCTCAAGCGATTGGCCGCAATTTGATTGTGGAGCGTGAGACTTGTACTAAATGTTTTGTTTAAGTTGTAAACACCCCCAAGATAAAACCGTGTATACAGTGAGGTTGAATATGATTCAGAAGAGGAGCTATAACCGAATACTTTTTCAAGTGTATCTGTCAAATGTTTTCCCACATCAACACTATCAATGATAATAGAATTCAAATCTACACCTTTAAAGGTGTAATTAACGGAGCTGCTTTCGTAATTCTTAATGTTTTCCTTCCATTTAATCATCCCAAGATCAACAATACTTGCTGACAATTCTAGTTTGTCGTTTAGTTTGTAACTGGCCCCTGCGTCAATAGCGAATCCTATGTTTTTGAAGTCATATGCGGCAGTGGTAAACACCTTTTGTGGTTTTATGTATTTATTTGTAGTGTCTGTAAAAAATAAAGAATTGGATGATTTAATTGCCATCTTCCCGTCAATGGTGATATCATAAGTATCACTGTCAGTTGATATACCCAGTTCTGAATTACTTGTATGAATATTTGTAATTCCGGATAATAATTTAAAGCGACCTCCAACGGTTAAACTTTTATTTAAAGAACGATTGTATCCAAGTGCATACTCAGAATAGACAGAACTATTTATACCAAGACCATCCAATGATGCTCTATTCCCGAGAAATGTTGAGCTTCCGTTACCTTCACTTGCAAATCGAAATAAATCGCGAGGATAGGTGAAAATAAAATTCGATTTAAGAGAAGCACTGAATGAGATGAAATTTTTTTTCTTGATCTTAAAACCAAATCCCAAAAGTTCTGATGATTGCTCAAAGGCTATTACGTTACGTTTACCCATTTTCTCGATGGCCAGATCGGGACGGATGATAAGGGAATCACCATTGGTTTTCTCTAATGCTTGATTAAGTGTAAATCCACTGTGGTTTAAAGAAATTGACTGTATCCCAAGCGGAATACTCACATGAACTCTGTTCTTTTGTTGAAATCCAGGATTTAGATAAAATGCCTGGCTTAGATTTTTCATTCCATATAAAGTCAATGCTTGTTGCCCAATGGATATTATGGGAAGACATAAGACCAAATATATTAATGCGAGTAATTTTTTCATAAATAATTAAAAGTTCAGTTTAACTTTCACTTGCATACTTAGTTTAAGTTTTAGGTTGTAATTGTCGTATATTCTAACTGTTTTTCCCTGAGGTTGAGTGGTTGCAACTGTTCCTTTGATTACAATATTCTTAACATTACTTAGGAGATTAATGTATTCTTTGGTAATTACTATATCCTTCGTTTTTTTTGCTTTTCCCATTACTTTTCCGTTTTCGTCGACAGGAGCTGCATCCAGAATGTAAGGGTTGTCGGCTAAAAGTTTAAATAACAATGTGTTATTTTCGTCTAAGAATTCAAGTTGAGACTGGAAGCTGATTGGGAATCCGTTTTCTGAAAACAAACGCAGCATCACAGATTCAACCTGATCAACCTGATCAGAAAAATTGAATGGAAGTGTATCTGTAATCATAAAATCATATGCGTATCCTTCTAATGGTAACTCAAGTTCAGCATGGACTTTTAACTTACCCTCCCGAGTAATGAAGTTATCATTAACAATGTTGTTGGGATTCGTAATTGCATTTATGTTGTAATTCAAGTATTTAGGTGTATTGTTCACCAATGCGTCAAGATTGGTCGTGTTAGACTGATTGAGGGTCAAGTTAGTTAAGGAGGAGTCTCCTGGTATACTTGGAGCATTGATAGTGATGTTATTCAGTACATCGGAAATAAGAGGAGTTGTCACACCAGTGTTGGTATTAATCGATTTCAAATTGGTTATATTCATCTGAACTGGAATTCCAAATGAATTAACTACCTTAAATTTTAGTTTTGGATTAGTAAGTTGAATAGTTCCAGTTGTTGAATTTTCGAAAATTTTGAGTACAATAGAATCACTTTCAGAAATAATTGATTGTTGCCCAAAATAACCAATGGCTTTATCAATAGTCATTTCTTTGAATCCAAAGTTTATGCTCGATGTTTCATTACCTGAAACAGGATTACCGATACCATTTATAGTTGTAGTAATATCAACCCTCAATCTGTTCTTCGTCGCATTTCCGCCAGCTGTTAGATCTAGTTTATGTCCCGATAAGTCAATGCTTGCGAAGGCATCATGAGGTGAATTTCCGGTGTAGTTGGCTTGAATTTGTTGTGTTACAGGTGTTCCATTTTTTGTTATATCCGGTAAAGAGATGTTAAAAATGACATCATGTTTTAGTTCCGTCGAAACCTTAAAATTTAATTTTCCGGAATGAAGAAACACCTCTTTTAATTCAACATTCTTATTGAGATCGAAGTTCAATAATTCTTGTAGATCTCGTGTAATACTAGCATTGAAAGAAGGACTAAAATAAATTCCTTGATCCGAAGGAGATAAAACTAAATCTATACTTTGATTACCCAATTGAGCAATTTGATCTGCTGAAATAGAGGCTATCTCTCCTGAGTAATTAAGAGCTAGTTCTCCCAAATCACTTATCACGAGTAGGTCATTTTTATCCTGACTGGCTAAAATGTCATACACATCAAAGTCAGAGTAACCAATAGGTGCAGCCATATTGGGATTCCACTGAATTCCATTTATTTTTGAGATGTCGGTTTTGTTACAGCTGCTGACAAGAAGCAAAATAAAAGCAAAGAAAATTCTCATAGTAGCAGAAGAAAAAAATATTACGAATAAATACCTTAACCTGATAGAGTAAGGGATTGTTCAGTTTAAATGATTACATCAAATATATTATATTTCGAAAAAAGAATGAGTAATTCTTTACAATGGAGGTAAATCTTTACTTTGAATTCAAACGATATTGAACAAGGTATTTGTCAACAATAGAAGTTAACAGTAATTCGCCGTTAGCTTTGGAAATGATACACTTTTTACTTCCTTCGAAAGATCGATCAGCAATTTTACCCCCATCTAGTTCATAGATGTAGGCATTGTTCTCGAGCCCATCTATAATGGTAACATATGAAATATCGTCGAGGGTTTGTATAGCCCAATGATCTGGGTCTTTAACCTCAGTATTCACTTTTCCGAGCAAGCTTCCTTGTGCACCAAAAAATTGGATCTGTCCACCGCTGAAATTGGACAAATAGGCTTCATTTCTTCCTTTGTCAGCGGAGAGAAGCTTGCCCTTCGAACCCGACCGGATATCAGTCTTGATACCCTTTTGATTTATACAAGATAATTTTCCGCGTTCTGATGTTAGCAGGAAAAGTTCATTGTCGACAATGGCTGAAATGCTTTCACCCGGAAGAGGGAAGGAACGGTATTCCTTTTTTGTTTCAGCTTCTAGCATGACAAAAGTTGAACTGTTAAGAATTCCAAAAAATAGTTTTTCTTGGCTTACCCATATTTCTACTGGGTTAGTAACATCTTTCAAACCATGAGTAAATGCTGAAATCTTCTTTCTTTTTGAATCATATACTACCACATTTCCGTTAAT
>JBIITO010000047.1:0-16022 GCA_044340465.1 Crocinitomicaceae bacterium
GAACTTATAACAGAGATTATAACAATGTCAGGAGGTGATGTCTCTCGAATAATCCATATTCTTGACGATTAGATATGTTCCGAACACTTATGATTTGTAATCCTGTGGAATCTACAGTCGCGTATAATGTTTTAGCGGGGGATTACAAATCCTGCTAAGCAATAGGATACCATCCTTAAAACAAAAAAGACCGCTCGATGGCGGCCTTTTAAAAGAATCGTGTTCAGTTACTTAATTGCGTCAGCACGTTTTTTGTACTCGGCTGATTTGGTCATGTCCCCTAGATTGCGGTGCAACTGGGAAAGAATCGTCAACACATCTTTGTCGTTTGGACTGATTGTAATATATTTTTCCAAGGGTTCCAATGCTCTTCGGTAAAGGTCGTCTGACTCAATGACCATTTTATCATAGTTCTTATCACCGAATTTCAACTGGTTGGCCGCCCCACGAACTTCTCCCGCCCAAGTTACTAAATGCGCACCTAACTGGTATAAGGCATCCTGATAATTTGGATCGATCTCTAAAGCTTTGCGAAGCGCAATCTCTGCTTTGTCATTTTTCTTGAGGTCGATGTAGATCGTTCCGATAGTGTAGTGTAACTGCTTGTTATTCGGATCAGCAGCGATAGCTTCTGCCAAAGCGGTTTCTGCTCCTGCGGCATCGCCCGATTCAATGTTCATGTTCACCATTTCCAATAACAGATCTTTGTCCAGAGGATTGGTCTTACGTGCTCCTTCGATCAGTGCTTTGGCTTCAGCAAATTGTTTATTCTTTCTGTAAGCTGCAGAAGCACGAAGGTAATTTTGAGTCGGCTTGTAATTCATTTTTGCCAGCTTCAAATAATTTTCTGCAGCTTTGTCATAGGTAGCTGATTTGTCGTAACAAATAGCCGCATTGTAGATGGAAGTCGTATCTACCTGTCCTAAGACATCTGAAAAACGCACCTGCATTTCATAAGCTTCGGCTGTTTCCTTATACATTCCTTTTTCGTACATCTGATTGATTCCCATCCCAAACAACGCTTTCTTGTTGTTGATAGACTCTTCGATGTCTGATTTAAATTTGGTGCTTACTGCTAGTGATTGTTTGTAGCTATCAAGTCCTGTGTTCAGGTATTCTTCACCGTGTTCTTTCATTAGCACAGAATCCGTTGCGAATGCCATCAAATAACCAGTGTAGATCTCACCTTTATAATAAAGCGTTTTAGGACTTTTTTTGGTGCTTTCATTTTCAGCAGCAAGATCGATGTATTCTTTCGCTTTTTTGATGGCCGTTTGACCTATTTCTACACTACTTCTTCCCATCATCATCATTTGCATGTTGTCCTTGAACTTAATGTATTCAAGAGCAGCAGATGTTTCGTTAGCTTTCTGACCGAAAGAAATTGCAGAAAACAGAGTGGCGATGACTATAAACGTTCCTGCTTTAACAAAATGATTCATGTTACAATTTTTTTTGATTGGATGAACAAATTTAATTTATTCTACATCGGTATTGTCAACTTCTGTGCCACTATCACTTTCACTTGTAGGTTCGATCGGGTTTCCGTTCTCGTCAAACTCTTCTTCTTCCTCCTCACTGCGCGGTACTCTTGCAATGGCTGCGATTTCGGCATTGTTCTTCAGATTGATCAAACGCACGCCTTGAGCAGCTCGACCCATCGTGCGGATGGTATCGATATGCATACGGATCGTGATGCCGGATCGTGTAATGATCATAAGATCTTCTTCGTCGGTCACGTTTAATATAGAAAGTAGCGGACCTGTTTTATCGGTGATGTTCAGCGTTTTCACACCTTTGCCGCCTCGGTTCGTAATACGATATACTGGTTCTTGGTCCTCCGGATCATTCAAATAAGTACGTTTTCCGTATCCTTTTTCGGAAACCACAAGGATAGTAGAGTATATATCCTCGACACAGATCATTCCGACTACCTGATCTTTGTCGTCGGCAAGCGAAACTCCGCGAACACCAGAGGCATTTCTACCCATTGGACGCACCGTGGATTCATTGAAACGGATAGCGCGCCCGGAAGCTGTAGCAAGTACGATCTCATTAGTTCCGTTCGTCAATTTTGCTTCCAGTAACTCGTCGTTCTCACGGATAGTGATGGCGTTGATACCATTTGATCTTGGACGTGAATACGCTTCAAGTGATGTTTTCTTGATCACACCTTGTTTAGAGCACATGACGATAAAATTGTTCTCCAGGTATTCTTTATCCGTTAGATCCTGAACCTTAACGTATGTTTTTACCTTATCATCCTGAGGTATGTTAATCAGGTTCTGTATCGCTCTTCCTTTGGCTGTTTTATTCCCTTCTGGTATTTCGTAAACACGCATCCAGAAACATCTTCCTTTTTCGGTGAAGATCAGGAGGTAATTGTGGTTGGTTGCCACAAAAAGATGCTCCAGGAAATCTTTATCACGTGTAGCAGAACCTTTTGATCCCATACCGCCGCGGTTCTGAACTTTGTATTCGGTAAGGCTTGTTCGTTTGATGTATCCTGCGTGCGAAATTGTAACAACAACTTCTTCATCAGCGATCAGGTCCTCTATGCGCATCTCAGACGCGGAGTACTCAATAACCGAACGTCTTTCGTCGCCGAAACGAGCTTTAACATCCAGTAATTCATTTTTAATGATCTCCATTCTGCGCTCTTCACGATTCAGAATGTCTTTCAAATCCGCGATCAATTTCATGAGATCATCATACTCTGCACGAAGTTTGTCTTGTTCAAGTCCTGTCAACTGACGCAGACGCATGTCTACAATCGCTCTCGTCTGAATTTCTGAAAGCCCAAATCGGTTGGCTAGCTTCTCACGTGCATCATCCGGACTTGCAGAAGCTTTGATGATTTCGATTACTTCGTCAATGTTATCAGAAGCGATGATCAGACCTTCAAGAATGTGAGCGCGCTCTTCCGCTTTACGCAATTCGTATTTCGTTCTGCGGATAACTACCTCGTGACGGAAATCAACGAAATTAGAGATGAGTTCTTTCAGATTCAATAACTGTGGCCTTCCATCGACAAGACAAATATTATTTACAGAGAAAGAGGTTTGAAGTGACGTATATTTGAATAATTTATTCAAAACAACATTTGCAATAGCCTCACGCTTGATCTCATAAACGATGCGCATTCCATTACGGTCTGACTCGTCACGAATATCAGAGATTCCTTCGATCTTTTTATCATTTACCAGTTCAGCGGTCTTTTTGATCATGTCCGCCTTGTTCACCTGATAAGGGATCTCGGTTACAATGATTTGTTCGCGTCCGTTGTATTCTTCAATCTCAGCTTTGGCGCGCATCACAATACGACCGCGCCCAGTCAATAAGGCTTCACGTACACCTTCATATCCGTAGATGATACCTCCCGTAGGGAAATCAGGTGCTTTGACGTATTTTAGAAGTTCTTCTATTTCGATTTCCTTGTTGTCAACATATGCCACAATTCCATCAACAACCTCAGATAGATTGTGCGGCGCCATGTTTGTGGCCATACCCACCGCAATACCTGCAGCACCATTCACTAAAAGGTTTGGTACTTTAGTAGGTAGTACCGAAGGCTCCTCTAAGCTATCGTCAAAGTTTGGTGTGAAATCAACCGTTTCTTTATCCAGATCATCCAGCATTTCCTCTGCGATTTTGCGCAGACGTGCTTCTGTGTATCGCATCGCTGCCGGACTATCGCCATCAACTGAACCGAAGTTTCCTTGCCCATCCACCAGTGGATAACGCAAAGACCAAGGCTGGGCCATTCGAACCATCGTATCATATACGGAACTGTCGCCATGAGGGTGATACTTTCCGAGTACTTCACCAACGATCCTTGCGGATTTTTTGTATGGTCTGTTTGAGAATACACCCAGATCTTGCATCCCGTACAACACCCTCCTGTGCACCGGTTTGAAACCGTCGCGAACATCGGGTAGAGCTCTGGAAACAATCACCGACATCGAATAATCGATGTAGGCTGATTTCATTTCATCTTCAATGTTTATCTGGATTATTTTTTCACCATCTGCCATCTTGTCACTCAGTTATTTTTAGCACGCAAATTGCGCAATTAAAGCAAGTTTCGAAATTAGGTATAATGGCCCGATCGAAACAGTTGAAACAGTCCCTTTTTACTAACAAAAATCTGTGGAAAATTGACTTTTTAAGGTACTTTTCAACAATTTATTCATTTTAAATTTGTAAACAAGGAATCCTATGTATAATAGCGATTCGAAAACGTGAAATTATGGAAGCAAAATTTTCACCCAAAGTAAAAGATGTAATTACCTTTAGTAGGGAAGAAGCCTTGCGTATCGGTAATGATTTCATCGGAGTAGAGCACTTGTTGTTGGGAATCATTCGTTTGGGTGATGGCACGGCGGTGAAATTGCTCAATGAGTTTCATCTGGATCTGAAACATATCAAATCGGAGATAGAGTTGACTCTTCAGAAGAATTCAAAAGCCTCGGTGAATCCTACTGGGAATATCCCTCTGGTGAAACAGGCAGAGAAAGTCTTGAAAATGACCTACCTTGAAGCAAAAGTGTTCAAGAGTCCGGTAATCGGAACGGAGCATTTGCTGTTATCCATGCTAAAAGACGAGGATAGTTTTGTTTGCGCACTTCTCAATAAATATGGTATAATCTACGATAATGTAAAAGACGAATTAGAAGCGATGATAGAAGAACAAATGAATCCAAGAGCGGAGTTTCCCGGAAGTCAGGATGATGACAACGGAGAGCAATTTGCCGCTCAGCGCAAACCTGCAGATCCGAAATCCAAAACTCCAGTGTTGGATAACTTCGGTCGTGACCTGACAAAAATGGCAGAAGCCGGAAAACTTGATCCCATTGTTGGGCGTGAAAAAGAAATTGAGCGTGTAAGCCAGATCTTGTCGCGCAGAAAGAAAAATAACCCGATTCTTATCGGAGAACCCGGAGTTGGTAAAAGCGCGATTGCAGAAGGATTGGCATTGCGCATTGTCCAACGAAAAGTGTCAAGAGTACTTTTTAACAAGCGTATTATTTCGCTGGATCTGGCTTCACTGGTGGCAGGTACTAAGTACCGCGGTCAGTTCGAAGAACGAATGAAAGCAGTAATGCAGGAGATCGAAAAGAATCCGGATGTGATCTTATTTATTGATGAGATCCATACTATCATAGGTGCCGGAGGAGCAAGTGGTTCATTGGATGCCTCCAATATGTTCAAGCCTGCCTTAGCTCGTGGTGAAATGCAAGCCATCGGTGCCACTACGCTGGATGAATACCGTCAATATATTGAAAAGGACGGTGCGTTGGAAAGACGTTTCCAGAAAGTTCTAGTTGAACCGACCACCATAGATGAAACAATTCAGATTCTCAATAATATTAAAGAGCGTTATGAGGATCATCACTCCGTAACATATACACCAGACGCGGTGGCTGCTTGTGTTAAATTGACGGAGCGCTACATTACAGATCGTCATTTACCAGATAAGGCGATTGATGCCTTGGATGAAGTGGGATCCAGAGTACACCTTACAAATATCAATGTTCCTCAAGAAATTATAGACATTGAAGCTCAGATCGAGGCATTGAAAGATCAAAAAAATGAGGTGATCAAATCCCAGCAATATGAGAAAGCTGCTGAATTGCGTGATTCAGAACGCAAATTACAGGAGCAGTTGGAAACAGCTAAAAATAAATGGGAGCAGGAATCCAAAAACAACCGTGTTGTTGTTACTGAAGAGCATGTTGCAGAGGTTGTTTCTATGATGTGTGGTATTCCGGTGACCAAGGTTTCACAATCAGAAACCGGTAAGCTGGTGAATATGGCAGAGGAGCTTAGAGGTAAAGTGATCGGTCAGGATGATGCGGTGGCGAAAGTGGTTAAGGCTATTCAGCGTAACCGCGCTGGATTGAAGGATCCAAACAAACCGATTGGTTCGTTCTTCTTCCTCGGGCCAACAGGAGTAGGAAAAACTCAGTTGGCTAAGGTCCTGTCAAAGTATTTGTTCGATACGGAAGACGCCTTGATTCGAATCGATATGTCCGAATACATGGAGAAATTCTCCATCTCCAGATTGGTTGGAGCGCCTCCAGGATATGTAGGGTATGAAGAAGGGGGGCAGTTGACAGAAAAAGTACGCAGAAAACCTTATTCGATCGTTCTTTTGGATGAGATTGAGAAAGCACACCCGGATGTATTCAACCTGTTGTTGCAGGTTTTGGATGATGGCCATATGACCGATGGTTTAGGTCGTAAGATCGATTTCAAGAATACGATCTTGATCATGACCTCCAACATTGGTGCACGTCAATTGGCAGACTTCGGAAGTGGGGTTGGATTTGGCACGAAAGCGAAGGATGAATCGCGCGATGAAAATGCGAAAACGGTAATTCAGAATGCACTACGAAAGGCGTTCTCACCTGAATTCCTTAATCGTATCGATGATATGATTCTATTCAAATCGCTTGGTCGCGAAGATATTCATAAGATCATTGACTTGGAATTACAAAAGCTATATGGTCGCATTAACGATCTTGGATATCAAATTGAGATGACTGAGAAAGCGAAGGATTTCATCGTAGAAAACGGTTACGATGAAAAATTCGGTGCACGACCATTGAAGCGCGCGATCCAGAAGTTTATCGAAGATCCATTGGCTGAAGAGATCATTAAAGCCAACCTCCAGGAAGGCGATACGATTAAAATGGATGTGAACGACGGCGCTGAAGAACTTTCCATTTCCATCGAAAAGGGAAAAGCCAAGGCTAAAGCAAAAGATTAAATGATATTTATCATTTCATCGAACGGGGGAGCTAGCTCCCCCGTTTTTTGTGAAATAAAGAAATGACAGATGTTCTTTTTCTTAAGCTTAAATATCTTATTACCGCTATCTGATGAAACGAGAGGTTATCCGAACTGCTGATGGTTCCAGCACGATACGAATAGAATCCATTGAGGAGAATTACCACTCAGGACATGGAGGATTACAAGAGGCACGCCATGTGTTTATAAAAAACGGCCTCGATTTTCTTCGGGAACACAAAAAAATATGCGTTTTTGAAATGGGATTTGGTACCGGATTGAATGCGTTGCTTGCTGCGGAATTTGCATTGAATCATGGGATTCGTGTTGAATACACTGGTATTGAGGCATACCCGGTGGAGAAGGACTTGATCTCTCAACTTAACTATACAGAAAAGCTGGGTAGTCTTTCGGACATTTACAATCAAATGCATTCTGTTTGCTGGGGTAAGCAACATATGCTCGACCCTTTATTTGAATTTCACAAGATTCATTCTAGAATCGAGGATTGGGAAGGGGCTTGGGATCAATTTGACATTGTCTTTTTTGATGCCTTTGGTCCGCGGGCGCAAGGGGAGATGTGGGAAATAGAAATTCTTGAGAAAATGCATCGATTGCTCGTGCCCGGCGGTGTTTTTGTGACCTACTGCGCCAAAGGTCAGCTCAAACGAGATTTACGTTCACTTGGATTCAAAGTAGAATCCTTGCCAGGTCCTCCAGGAAAACGGGAGATGACGAGGGGAGTGAAAGGCAGATTTGACATTTGAATGCTCTTTAATCTCCAACGATGAATCTAATTCTAACTAGCAATCACTATCCCATCTCGATCAATTGACTCCAGTTTCAGCGTGCAAAAGGTATTAACCAAGGCGGCGTTGTAAGGCATTTTTACTTTGACATAGTTTTCAGTGAATCCATACATCATACCTTCGTCTTCCTCCTGCTCAAAAAGAATCGAACGCTCAGTTCCCAGTTGAGATTCGTAAAAGGCACGTTTTTTCTTTTCTGATAAAATGTGTAATTGCTTGCTGCGTTCTTTTCTAACATTCATGGGTACAGGATCGCCAAGTTTTAAGGCAGTCGTATTGGCTCGCTCAGAATAGGTGAAAATGTGCAGGTAGGAAATGTCGAGGTTCTTTAGGAAATTCATGGAATCCAAGAATTCCTCATCTGTTTCTCCTGGAAACCCAACGATGACATCCACACCGATACAAGCATCCGGACGAATAGATTTAATCTGTGCAACCCGCTCGGCATACAATGATCGCTTGTACTTTCGACGCATAGCTTTCAAAAGCCGATCGTTACCCGATTGTAGCGGAATATGAAAATGTGGCACAAAACGTTTGGACTCATTCAGACAGAAATCGATGATCTCGTTGTTCAATAAATTCGGTTCAATAGATGAGATACGGTAGCGATCTATTCCTTCTACCTTGTCAAGCTCTCTGATTAAACCAACGAAATTCTCTTCACCACTCTGGCCGAAATCACCAATATTTACCCCTGTCAATACGACCTCTTTGATATCTGTTTCGGCAATTTTTCTTGCTTCGTTTACGGTTTCTTGAATGCTGGCATTTCTGCTTTTTCCGCGTGCTAAAGGAATCGTACAGAAGGTGCAGAAGTAATCGCATCCATCCTGAACTTTTAGAAATGAGCGAGTACGGTCGCCAAAGGAGAAGGCCGGTACGAAATCAGTCGTATTTTTAATGTTCTCATTGAAAATCCTGGCGTGATTGTTTTTCAATTCAAGTTGCTTTATATGTTCAATGAGATTGAATTTCTCATTCGCGCCAAGTACCATGTCTACTCCAGGAATAGAAGCGATTTCATCCGGTTTTAACTGCGCATAACAACCGATTACAACTACAAATGCCTCAGGATTAATTCCCATTGCACGCTTTACGAGTTGTTTACATTTCTTGTCGGCATTTTCCGTTACCGAGCAAGTATTGATGATGTAAATATCCGGGCGGTCTTCAAAGTCTACCTTGGCGTAACCTGCATCGTCAAACAACCTTGAAATGGTAGATGTTTCAGAGAAGTTGAGTTTACAACCCAAAGTATAATAGGCCACTTTTCGGTACTGCTGCATGTGGCCGCAAAGGTATGTAGAAAGTGGGTATTGCACAAATTGAGTAGAGGAATCACTGTTCAGGTTATGAAATAATGAACAACGAAAGGCCTAGGAGTAAATAGAAATTTAAAATCGGAGTATGTAATCCGACACAAGAAAATAGTTTGGAGCATATTTGCTTGTGGTTTAATCAAAAAAAAACGGTGATAACACGCAATTATTTTCATTCGATTAATGGGGCTGATCCCTTTGATTTCTTATAACATCTATTAAATTTGAGCTAATAACATTTCAAATGAACTACATCCACGAAATAAATTATGAACGTTATTGTCACTATGATAGGCTCTCGAATTTGGAGCAAAAATTAGTAATGAATGCGCAACAAGCCATGCAAAAGGCCTATGCACCTTACTCTCGTCTTAAGGTAGGTGCAGCCTTGCTTCTTTCCGACGGAACAATCATCCAGGGTAATAATCAGGAAAATATTGCTTACCCTTCCGGGTTGTGCGCTGAACGAGTGGCTTTGTTTTATGCGGGATCCAATTATCCGCAGACTGAAGTGGAGTCTATGGTTATTGTTGCTGAAGGAGATCTGTTAAAACCTTCTGGAATTGTTTCGCCATGCGGTGCTTGTCGCCAAGTAATGCTAGAAACGCAGAAAAGACAATCAAAACCTTTTCGGGTAGTTTTAGTCGGGCAAAAAGGCAATGTATTGGTGTTTCACTCAGCAGATGACCTACTTCCATTTGCTTTTGGAGTTTGATCGATGAGAAATCTTTTTCCAAATACACTATAAAGGGTGTTATACAACTGGGAGTGGGAAAGATGGATCAATTTCAAACACCATACTTCTTTTGAATCTGAAGCATCAATAATTCATATATTTGTCTATAATATTAAACACTTTTCGCATGGCTGTTAAATCGGTTAAACAACCAACAAAAACCACGAAAAAAGCCGCTACTGCTGGTAAAACCAAGTTCTCTGGTGAAACATACATCAAATGGTATAAAGATATGCTGCTGATTCGCCGTTTTGAAGAAAGAACAGGCCAGTTATATATACAACAGAAATTTGGAGGTTTCTGTCACTTATATATTGGTCAAGAAGCGATTGTTGTGGGAACAGCAAGTGCTTGTCTGCCGGGAGATAAGCATATGACTGCTTATCGTGATCATGCTCATCCTATTGCATTAGGTACAGATCCGCGTATTTTGATGGCTGAACTATTTGGTCGAACAACAGGTTGTTCTAAAGGTAAGGGGGGGTCTATGCACTTTTTTGACAAAAAGAAGAATTTTATGGGTGGGCACGGAATTGTTGGAGCACAGATTGCTATGGGAGCAGGTGTGGCTTTCGCCGAAAAATACAACGGAACGAATAATGTGGCTTTCGTTTCTATGGGTGATGGCGCTGTTCGTCAAGGAGCACTTCATGAAACCTTCAATATGGCTATGATGTGGAAGCTTCCTGTTGTTTTTATCATTGAGAACAATAATTACGCTATGGGAACGTCTGTAACTCGAACGACTAACGTAACAGATCTTTCTAAGATTGGACTGTCCTATGATATGCCATCTAAAATAGTTGATGGTATGCGTCCGGAGGCGGTACATGAGGCTATAGAGGAAGCAGCAACACGTGGAAGAAGGGGAGATGGCCCTACCTTATTGGATATTCGTACCTATCGTTTCAAAGGTCACTCCATGTCCGATCCACAGAAGTACCGAACAAAAGATGAAGTAGCCGAATGGATGGAGCAAGATCCAATTGAACACTGTCTTCGTGTCATCAAGGAGAATAAGTGGTTGTCTGACAAACAAATTGATGAGATAACTGAATGGGTGAAGAAGGAAGTGGATGAATCTGTAGATTTCGCAGAAAATTCTCCTTATCCTGAGGCCCATGAGTTGTATGAGGATGTATATACACAGACAGATTACCCATACATCAGAGAATATTAAGAGTGCCTATTTAAGCTAATGGTTCATTATAAATGAATTA
The DNA here is from genome assembly GCA_044340465.1 of Crocinitomicaceae bacterium. Lineage (GTDB taxonomy): Bacteria > Bacteroidota > Bacteroidia > Flavobacteriales_D > Crocinitomicaceae > M0103. The sequence goes on from JBIITO010000047.1 coordinate 10,880, forward strand.
GAAATCCCGAATTCAAAATTGATAATATAAAAAAGATGGCTGAAATAATATACATGCCGAAATTGAGCGATACCATGACAGAAGGTGTTGTAGCTGAATGGACAAAGAAAGTAGGTGATAAAGTAGCATCGGGAGAAGTGTTGGCCGAGATCGAAACAGATAAGGCGACAATGGAGTTCGAATCTTTTTTCGATGGTGTTCTGTTACACATTGGTGTGGAGAAGGGAAAAGCTGCTCCGGTAAATTCTGTTCTTGCGATTATCGGAAAAGAAGGTGAAGATATTTCTGCCTTGCTTTCTGTGACTCCCGAACCCGAAATCAAAACAGTAGCTGAACCTCTAATGGAAGTGCCTGCGCCATCAGTTCCAATAACGCCATCACCGGAACCAGTAACTACACCTCCTACAACGAAAACTGCACCGGTTGTTGGTAACTCCAATAGCCGTGTTTTCGCATCCCCATTGGCAAAAAAAATCGCCGAGGAAAAAGGAATTGATATTGCAGCAGTAGCAGGAACCGGTGAAGCTGGACGTATCGTTAAACGTGATGTGGATCATTATGTGCCGTATTCTCCACCCACAGGAGTTTCTCAATTATCAGGCCCTACAGGAATAGAATCCTATACGGATGAAAATGTATCGCAGATGCGTAAAACCATTGCACGTCGCCTTGCAGAAAGTAAATTTTCAGCACCACATTTCTATCTAACGCTGGATATTGACATGGATAATGCCATTAAAGCACGTAAATCGATGAATGCGATTGAAGGAGTGAAAATTTCTTTCAACGACATAGTAGTGAAAGCTGTAGCTATGTCCTTGCGTCTACATCCTGCGATCAACAGCTCTTGGTTAGGTGATGTGATTCGACGAAATCACCACGTTCATATCGGAGTAGCGGTTGCGGTTGACGAAGGCTTACTTGTTCCAGTTGTGCGTTTTGCCGATACAAAAGGCTTACAGCAGATCGGTAACGAGGTGCGTGATTACGCTCAAAAAGCCAAGGATAAGAAATTACAACCATCCGACTGGGAAGGAAACACATTTACCATCTCTAACCTAGGAATGTTTGGAATCGAAGCGTTTACGGCGATCGTAAATCCACCGGATAGTTGTATTATGGCAGTAGGGGGAATCAAGGAAATTCCAGTGGTGAAGAACGGGCAGGTTGTTCCAGGAAATGTCATGAAAGTAACCTTGTCGTGTGACCACAGAGTAGTGGATGGTGCCTCCGGGGCGGCCTTCTTGCAAACCTTTAAAAATTACATGGAAAACCCTGTAACTATGCTGGTGTGAACCACTTTGGAGTTGAAAACAGAGATAGCATAGATTTGTAAAGTCGTGATAGAGGCTTTCAGGGCGAGAAATGAGCTGTTAAGTTCTGTCTTTACTTCTTTTCCAATTTATATATATAGCATCTTGATCAGGTCGATTTGGTTCAGGTTCCCGAAGCGGTTCGCATGTTTTCAGTGTAAGTTGGCAATCAACAGGCAAAGCTTGGTATAAGACTGTACCTTGAGTTTTCCAGGCTATCATTTCGTCTGTAACTTCTTTGATCACTTTTCCCGGATTTCCAACAACCAGACTACGTGGAGGAATAGTCGAATTGGCAGCTACAAAGCACAATGCGCCCACTATTGAATCCTTACCGATCTGCACGTCATCCATAACCACCGCATTCATACCAATCAGACAATTTTCTCCAATCGTTCCGCCATGAATAATGGCACCGTGTCCTATATGAGCCCCTTTTTTTAAAATTACAGTAGTACCAGGAAACATATGTATCGTGCAATTTTCTTGTACGTTGCATCCATCTTCGATGATAATCTGACCCCAGTCACCACGAATAGCTGCTCCTGGACCAATATATACCCGTTCACCGATGAGCACATTTCCTGTTACACATGCCTGCGGATGAACAAAACTGCTCTCTTTTATAACAGGTTTGAAACCGTTAAATTCATAAATTGCCATTCCTTTCCTTTTTCTTTTTGCAGTTAATCCGAAAATTCGCTCCAAAAACAATATTGTACTGTGAGAACCAAAAATGCTGGGATGCTCGATCGTCTTTATTCATAGTGGTTCTAATGTCAGGCATATGTATGAATCCTCCTTTCCATTCGCTTTGAATAAAGAGGTGTTTGAAATAGGTCATGTTAAAAGCGAAGACCATTCCCGTTCCATAACCAGCTAAATGAAATGCATCGTAACGTTTATTGTTCATTAGTGTGGTATTAGTTCTTGGTACTAATACTCCGACTCCAATACCCTCTGAGACACTGAAAGCGATATTCTTTCTGCTGAACAAAATATCATGTCTGCGACACTCAATATTTTCATAATTCAGTCCGTCGGTATGTTCGAACATAAGAAAATCAGGATATAATGAGATCGAATCTTGATTATACGTCTTGTCATACGCTGTGCCGGTATTTTGAATGTTTCCAGATATTTCAACTTTCTGAACATTCTCATTTAGATAGTTTTGCATGACATATTTCATATGATCGGCACCGAATGAGATAGAATAATGATCAGTAAAAAAATGGCCTAATCTAAAGTTATATTGAGGTATAGTAAGTTTCGTAGGTGAAAAATAGGTTCTGAAATTAAATGGTGATTGACGATCTTTGGCAACAACATTCTGCAAGGTAAAATCATAGCTTCTTCCATGAAAACGAATATCAGAATTGGTGTAAGAAGCTCTGTTCCATCCCCAATAGGTAAAGAAATTCCCTTTTTTGAATTGAAAAAAGTCATTTGTTTGACAATTCAATTCGAACATGTAATTCAGAGAAATAAAAAGTACGGTGGAAAATATTTTGTAAATTCTGGGTTCTTTCATTAAAAACTAAAGTACGACGATTATTTTTCAAAACAAGTCAGTTTTGAAAATAAAAATGCTGTCGCAAAAAAGAGGCAATCACCAGAATTGCCTCTTTCGATGAAAGATTGTCCTAAAATCTAATTTTCAGATCTTGAAAGAGAGTATATGACTAGACCGAAACCTATTTTATTTATGGCATCGGCAATGTTATATACAATATCCATAGCTTTGGCTGCAGCTCCTGCATCAGTGACAAGTTTTATCCCGAATAAACCACCAGGGGTACCTAATATATATCCAAGAGGATAGATGGCCCATCCAACTAATACAAACCATGCAAGTATTTTATTGGCTTTTACAATACTAGGGCCTGATGTTTGTGCAAGTTTAGCGACCTCACCAAACCAAATAAGATAAACAATATAAAAATAGGCAGCGCCGGAAATCACTCCCCACATTACACTGTGTCCCCTGTCAATTGTTTCTCCGACATAACCAGTGATAAGCATAACTAATGATGCTACGATCAGCTTCCATAGTAGAGAGATCTTGGCTCCTGACTTTTTAGTAATTAAGTAAAATTCAACACACATTAAAGGAACGGTAAGAATCCAGTCCACATATCTGAAGAATGTGGGCGATTCTCCGGTTTCAAGGTTGTAGCCCCGCATGTAGTAATAATGCACCGCTGCAATAAAAGTGATTAGTCCGGACACTAGTAAAGATGTGCGCCATCTGGTTGAAGTATTGTTCAATTCGAAAAAGAAAAATACGGAGGATGCCATCATTGCCATCGTGCCAATGAAGAACGTAAATGCAACATAGTTGTCGCTTGCAATTTTTAAATTTTCCATGTTAAACTGATTTTAATTGTCTGCTCTTGAGGATTTTTAGAAACTTCAATATGTTGAATTAACACCAAAAGCATGACGCAATAATATATCTTGATCAGTCCAAAACAATCAATTTTCCTTGTTGCATGATTAAAATTAGATCGAATTGCTTGATTTTTTCAGTGAATGATTAATACACCTACATCGCTGTTTTTATGAATACATTTTATTTTTATATATGGTCAAGCCTCGCATTTGTTTTTAAAACGAATTTCAAATCGCTTACCTAATTCATTTATCTTGGTTATATGTTAAAAGCCATGAATGATTTGTTCTAAATTTATCTAATGAGTTATTGTACATTTTGTAATAATCGACCCGAGGATGATGCTCATCGTAAATACCATGATAAACAATATGGTTATCCTGTGAGTGATGATAACGAGCTTTTCGGAAGGTTACTGTTGGAGATTAATCAGGCTGGGCTCTCCTGGGATACAATTTTGAAAAAAGAACAATCATTTCGAAAAGCGTTCCTGGATTTTAATTTGGAGCTCGTAGTTCAATTTAATAAGCAGGATGAGGAGCGACTTATGGCGGATACCGGGATCATACGTAATCGATTGAAAATTCAGTCGGCCATTTTCAATGCAAAACAAATAAAAGAAATTATTGGAGTAAACGGTTCTTTTTCCAATTGGCTTGATCTTCATCATCCTAAATCACTTGAGGAATGGAATAAACTTTTCAAAAAGACGTTTAAATTTGTGGGAGTGGAAATTGTAAGGGAATTTTTGATGAGTACGGGTTATTTATCAGGTGCACATCGAGAGGATTGTCCGATATTTGAAAAGATCGCTGCTTTGTCGCCTAAATGGATGGAACAATGAGAAAATTAATTAACACAGTATTCTTTTTACTGTTCACAGCCAATTTGTCGTTGGCTCAGTTCGGATTGAGTGGTGGTTTCAGTATGCTAAAAGGATTTGGTGGCCCCAAACCTTATGTAGGATTGCACATTTCCGGAGAAATTCCAAGGGATGATTATTCGTCATTTTTTATCAGGGTGGCATTATATCAAAGGCAAAAAGATGCTAATGCTGTGGATGCAACTGTTTTTGGAAAAGACCCCCTAACTAATCCAGCTTTTGAGAATGTTAGGTATTTTAATTCAATGAACTATATTGTTTTAGAAGGTGGAAATAGAATGTATATCGGGGAGGGCTATGACAATGGTTTTGGTGCATATGGAGGAGGAACATTACAAGCTATTTTTAATACGGTTAAAAGAGAATACTCATACTTTGACAATTCAAAGTATGAATTACCAGATGGGGAAGAGATTAAAGGTTCAATCTTTAGTTTATCTTTTGGATTGAATGGTGGCTTGAAATATACCTTCGCAGGTTATGGCACAGCCTATTTTGAAACAGGATTTTCTTATGTATTGAGTGCAATGTCTAGTAATAACACCGCTTCAG
>JBIITO010000143.1:0-4851 GCA_044340465.1 Crocinitomicaceae bacterium
ACAGGCGCCATAAAACTGCGCTTATACATCCAATTTGGTATGCTTTGGGCAGTTTTCCCTTAATTAACACTACGAAAGATAATGAATTTTGAAAAATCTACAAGGCGATGAAAACGAATATTTTACTCATCAAACTTTTTAAGATCCCACTAGCAATATTACCCCCGAAACCGAAGGTGTTGTGTGATACGAGGATATTTCAATCCATGCAAAAGTTGTGTAAATGACGGTTTATCCTTTGAAACAATGATATTTATCCTCGTCCACCAAGTATAAAAAATCGGTTAATTCGGAAACGATCGGTTGTGGAGAATAGACATACCATTTTAAGTCAGCACGTTTCCAGTAGATTTTCCAGCAGGATGTGCGTAGAACAAAGGTTGCTTTGGCATATCCGATACGCATAATAAGTGATGGATCATCCCATTTTGGCCTAATTTCCTGTAAAACGATGCTTTGGTCAATGAGTTCATAACCAATATCGAGACGATTTCGAATTTCCGGTTTGGGTCTGATCTTCGAGATATAATTTTCCATTATTTCGATGATCTCAAGTGATTTTGTACTGTCTAAAGCCATGGATTATAACGATTAAAAATCAATCAATTCGTAGTTGGCACTGCGGCCTTTTTCATCGCATTGACGCAAAATTCCTTTATCCATAAGGTCTTTAATATCCCGCAATGCTGTATCAGTTGAGGTTTTCGTTATCTTGGCCCATTTGGAAGTCTGGAGTTTTCCGTCAAAACCATCCAGAAGTTTATTAAGCATCTGTCGTTGGCGTTCGTTGATCGGAGTATGTTCATGTATCTTCCAGAATTCAGCCTTTTGCAATATGCGTTCTGTGGTTGTTTCCGAAGCCAGCATCGCATTTTTCAGGCATTGCAAAAACCATTCAATCCATTCTGTAATGTCACCCGAACTATGTTGTACTTTTTGCAATACCTGGTAATAGCGTTTTCGCTCCTTCAATATCTGGCTGGACATACTGTAAAAGCGTTCACCACTTCCTTCTGCGCAGGCAAGTAGCATATCTGTAATTGCTCTCCCGATTCTGCCATTCCCATCATCAAAGGGGTGAATGATAATAAACCAAAAGTGTGCAATTGCCGCTTTTAATACCAGATCAAGACTGGTTTCATTGTTGAACCAATCTAAAAAATGATTCATTTCATCTCTAACAAATTCCGGTTTTAATGCTTCATAATGCACTTTTTCTTTTCCCATTCCTCCGGATACAACTTGCATTTCTCTGGTTCGGTATTTTCCTACTTCAATCTTATAAGGTCCACTGTAACCTGTCGGAAATAGCGCGGCATGCCAACCGAACAAGCGATCTTCGGTTAGAGATAGTTGATATTTCTGTGTCGCATTAAGCATCATCTCCACCACTCCTTCGATATGACGGTTGCTTGGGATCAATCCAGCCGTATTGATGCCTAATCTTCTTGCAATTGAGGAGCGCACCTGTTCAAGGTTCAGAAGTTCGCCCTCTATTTCAGATGATTTTACAACATCCAGCGTTAGTGCACGCAATGTCACTTCTTCTTTAGCAGAAAATCCCAGACTATTCATTTGCCCGATGATCTTTCCTTGCATTAGGCGAACTTCCCCAAATAAGGCATTGATGGCTCTATCGTTCCATGAAAAATTCGTCCAGTTCGTGTATTCATAGATGTACTTTACCATCAAATCCAGCTAATTTGCGGTAAATATACAAAATAAACATCGCAAAAATGCGGTGAATAAAGCCATTTTTCACCGCATGAGGGACCTTACCCCTCGAACTTTTTAAAGATCACACTTGCAATATGCCCTCCGAAACCGAAGGTGTTGCTCATGGCGTAGGTGATGTCTTTTTTTCGTGCGTGTTGTAATGGGAAATCGAATAGATCTTTGAATTCCGGTTCGATCTCCGTGGTATTGATCGTTGGAGGAATGATGCCTTCCTGAAGTGCCATTACACATGCAATTCCTTCGATCGCTCCCGCTGCACCCAGTAAGTGTCCGGTCATCGATTTGGTAGCAGAAATTACCAGCTCTTTGCGTTCTCCAAAAACAGTACGCGCAGCTATCAATTCAGAATTGTCACCCAATGGGGTAGAGGTTGCGTGCATGTTGATATGATCGATCTGCTTCGGAGAAATACCCGCTTCACGCATGGCTTCTTTCATACCAATCACGGCACCTGCGCCTTCCGGGTGTGTTCCAGTCAAATGGTACGCATCTGCGGCCATACCACCTCCCACGATCTCGCCGTAAATGGTCGCACCTCGTTGGATGGCATGTTCGTATTCTTCTAGGATCATCGCTCCTGCGCCTTCTCCCATGACAAAGCCATCTCGGGTAACATCAAACGGACGAGAAGCTGTTTCCGGAGAATCATTTCGTGTGGAAAGTGCTTTTGCTGAGGAGAAACCACCAATAGCAGCTTCGTTGATTGCCGCTTCGGAACCTCCGGTGATGATCATGTCGGCTTTGTCCCACTTGATATGGTTAAACGCTTCGATGATCGCCGTATTGGATGTAGCACAGGCCGATACAGGACAAAAATTCACGCCGCGCAAGCCGTATTTGATGGAAATTACTCCGGCAGCAATATCTACCAGAATCCGAGGAATAAAAAAAGGTGTAAAACGAGGCGTGCCGTCACCTTCCATGTATTCTTTCATTTGGTCTTGAAAGGTTTGTATTCCTCCATTTCCCGAACCCCAGATCACTCCGATGCGGTCTTTGTTGAGTTGTTCGAAATCAACTCCTGAATGCTTCACGGCTTCATCCACAGCTACCAATGCATACAACGAAAACGGATCGTACTTGCGTAATTCCTTGACATCAAAATGTTCCTTCAGGTCAAAGTTCTTTAGCTCACATGCAAAATTGGTCTTGAATTTCGACGTGTCGAATTTCGTGATCGGTGCAGCACCACTTTTACCGTTTTTCAGGTTATTCCAGTAATCTATCAGATTATTCCCGATCGGCGTCAGCGCCCCAATTCCTGTGATGACTACTCTTCTCATTTGTTAGTGTATAGTTGAAAGTTTGATGTTTGTTTCCCTCCTCGGGGAGGGATTAAGGCGCTGCACAGAGTCAATCGAAGTGGAGGGGATTTAGGATTTGAAAATTTAACTATTTCAAGTCTTTATTCCTTGTTTCGAGTCTCGAGCGAAGTCGAGAGACGAGAGACGCTTTACAAAAAGCCCAATTCCAGCTTCGCTTCCTCGCTCATCATATCCTTATCCCACGGCGGATCAAAGACAATATTCACTTTGGCACCGGACACTGTATCGATTGCAGACACCTTATTCTCGACTTCTTTCGGCATGGTTTCCGCCACCGGACAATTCGGAGAAGTCAGCGTCATGTCGATCTCCACAAAACGGTCTTCGTTGATGCGCACTTCATAGATCAGTCCGAGCTCAAAAACGTCCACAGGGATTTCCGGATCATAAATGGTCTTCAGGATCTCAACGACTTTATTTTCAAGCTGTACGATTTCTTTTTCCATTGGTTTAATTCTTTGCTGCGTCCACACTTGCTTTGAGTGCGTCCATTTTCATACGTTTCACCATGCTTAATAAGCCATTGGCGCGCGTTGGAGATAAATGTTCCTGTAATCCGATCTCTTGAATGAAAAACAGATCTGTTTTTGCGACTGTTTCCGGTGTTTCGTCATTCAACACGCGAATCAGTAGTCCAATAATTCCTTTGGTAATGATGGCGTCAGAATCTGCGCGGAAATGCATGTTTCCCTTCTCTATCTCTGTGCTAAGCCACACACGCGACTGACACCCATCGATCAATCTGTCATCAGTTCTTTTGTCCTCAGGAAATGCTTCGAGTTCCTTTCCCAATTCGATGATGTATTCATATTTCTCCATCCAGTCATCGTAGATGGCAAATTCGTCAATGATCTCCTGCTGCTTTTCGTTAATGTTCATCCTTTGGGTAACAATTGTAAGGGTGCCTTGTTCGTTATTTGAGTATACTGATGCTCTTTTCAACAGCAGCGATAAACGTGTCAACTTCTTCTTTCGTATTGTAAAAAGCAAAGGAAGCTCGCACGGTTCCCGGAATCTTAAAGTAATCCATCAACGGCTGGGTACAATGGTGTCCCGTTCTCACGGCAATTCCTTGTTTGTCTAACAGTGTTCCTATATCGAACGGATGAATTTTATCTACTACAAACGAAACGACCGATGTTTTCTGCTTCGCCTCGCCGATAATGCGCACTCCTTCAAAAGTATCGAGCATGTCCTGGGCATAATGTGCCAGTTCTTTTTCGTGGCGCTGAATGGCATCTATATCTAGCGCGTCAAGGAAACGTATGGCTTCACCAAGACAAATACCGCCTGCAATATGAGGTGTTCCTGCCTCAAATTTGTGGGGCAGTTCATTATAGGTGGTGCGCTCAAAGGTCACTTTCGAGATCATATCGCCTCCGCCCTGATAAGGTGGCATGCGGTCGAGCAAATCCTCTTTTCCATACAACACACCAATTCCTGTAGGACCAAATACTTTATGACTCGAAAACACATAAAAGTCGCAATCCAGATCGCGTACATCGACTTTCATATGCTGAATGCTCTGCGCACCGTCTACTAATATTTTTGCTCCTACAGCATGCGCTTTTTTCGCAAGTTCCTTAACCGGATTGATTGTTCCCAGCGTATTGGAAATATGTGTGATGGCCACCAGTTTTGTACGGTTCGAAAGCAATTGGTCAAAATCTTCCTCGATCAGTTCACCTTTCTTATTGATCGGCGCAACTTTCAGAACCAGTTTTTTACGTTCGCAGAGCATTTGCCAAGGAACGATGTTGGAATGGTGTTCCATTGCTGTGATCAGGAT
>JBIITO010000048.1:0-15883 GCA_044340465.1 Crocinitomicaceae bacterium
GTTTTAAATCGATCACAGAAAGTTTGCAATCCAATACAGCGAAACTGGTTCTGGGCAAGGAGAATATTGCGCTTCTCGAAAAGAAACTCATGGATCTTCGATTTGAAACACTCGAAAACACCTTTATGATTGAAAATGGAAAACTCACCATTCCGGAAATGATGATTCATACTTCAGCACTTGATGTGGAGACGGCGGGTACGCATACCTTCGAGAATTTGATCGACTATCGCTTTGCGTTCCGTTTTCGTGACCTCAAAGACAAAAGTCGCATCACTGAATTCGGCGAGGAAGTGGACGATGGTACCGGCATGAAAGTATATATGCGTATGTACGGTTCGGTTGATAACCCAACGATCGTTTGGGATAAGACCTCACGCAAGCAGCAGCTCAAGGAAGATCTGAAGCAGGAAAAGGAAACCGTAAAGTCGATGCTGAAAAGTGAATTTGGTCTGTTCAAGAACGATTCGACTTTAAAAAGTTATCAGGAGAAACAAGGACCAAAAGAAACCATAAAAGTAGAATTCGGCACCCCTGCCCTCACGGAGCCTCTGATAGATCCGAAAAAACCCAAGAAAGACTCCAAGTTGAAGAGTACTCTGAAAAACTGGAAGGAGGAATCAGATAAAGACAAGCAAGAGAAGATCGAGTTTCAGTAGAAATGAACATATATTCTTGTAAAGGTAAGTTCAAGTTTCTATTCCTGTTCAGTAAAAATTTTGGAAACAGGTATAATAGGTCGAGCTCCCCAATACAGTCTGCCTAATGCATTATACATTAAACATCTCTTCGAATAAGCTAATTACACTTTCCGGGTCTTCAATGTGGCTCATGTGTCCGACATTTGGAAGAATGTAATATGAAACCGTCAATCCCTGAATCCGCTGCGACATCACTTCCTCAGGAATAAGTGGATCATTTGCACCTTGAACCACTACTATATCATCTGGATACATAAAAAGTAGCTCTCTTTTTGCTTCACGCGAACGCATAGCTAGAGAAGCATAGGCAATCGCCTCCGATGTCATATGAAGGGCCTCATCAATCAATCTTTGCATCGCAGGATTACCTTTTTCTGAGCGGTAGAATAATCCCGGTATAGCCTCTCGAACCAATAAATCTTTTGCTTTAAAAGCCAAATCTGCCATGCGAATCCGATCTTTCTTTTTATGCTCAGAATCTTCCCAAAAATTACTATTTAATAAAACCACTTTGCCGCAACGGCTATCTAGTTCTTTCAAAAGCAAAGCAATATAGCCCCCCATCGAATGTCCAACCACATCATATCTATGGAGCTTTAGAGAGGAGGCCAGTTCTATTACTTTTACAGCCATGAACTGAATCGAAGGTATTTCACTTTCATCGTCCAATTTAGAATTACCATGCCCGGGAAGATCTATGAAAATCTTTCTTAGACCTAAATCCGCGAATTGGATAAAATCCCACATGGAAATAGACTCCATGAATCCGTGCAGAAACAAGGTAGGCCTACCGTCTCCCTCGATTACATAATTCAACACTGAATCAGTCATTCATCAACGCTTCGACCTCATCTGCTTCGATTGGGATATTACTCATCAAATTGAATGGCGCACCTCTCTCCTTTACAACAAGGTCATCTTCAATACGAATACCCAGACCTTCCTCCGGAATATAAATTCCGGGTTCACATGTAAAGACCATTCCTGCCTGTATAGGTTCGTTCCATAAACCCACATCATGAGTATCTAAGCCCAGGAAGTGGGATGTGCCATGCATGAAATACTTTTTGTAAGCAGGCCAGTCTGTTCGTTGATTTGCGATATCGGTTTTATCGATTAGTTTCAGTTTTAAAAGTTGTTCTTCCATCAGAACACCTACCTGTTTGTGATACTCTGCCATTAAGGTGCCCGGAACCAACAATTTCTCCGCTTCTTTTTTAACATGCAAAACAGCATTGTATACTTCCTTTTGTCGTGAAGTAAAACGACCATTTACAGGAACGCAACGAGAAAGATCGGATGAGTAATTGGCATATTCCGCACCAAAATCTAACAGGATTACCTCGCCATCCCGGCATTGCTTATTGTTTTCGATATAATGTAAAACGCAGGCATTTTTGCCTGAAGCGACAATAGGAGAATATGCGAATCCTCTGGAACGGTTCCTTAAAAATTCATGTGCCAACTCCGCTTCGATCTCATATTCCCAAACACCGGGCTTAATAAAGCCCAGTAGTCTTCTGAATCCTCCTTCAGTAATAGTACAAGCACTCTGCATAAGATCGAGTTCTTCTTTCTCTTTTACGGAACGAATACGATGAATCAATGGAGCACTTTTTCTAATTTGATGAGCCGGATATGTTTTTTTGATGCGTTTAATGAAACGATCTTCACGTGTTTCAACCTCCGTGTTTGCTCGCAGATGTTCATTTGTGTTAAGATAGATCGTAGAAGCGTCTGCCATCATCTGTTTAAAGATGGTATCGAACTGATTCAACCAGTATACCGTTTGGATTCCTGATGTTTGAAAAGCCGCTTCTTTGGTCAGCTTTTCCCCCTCCCAAACGGCGATATGTTCATTGGTTTCGCGAAGAAACAAAACTTCTCTGTGTGCTGGATTGATAGCATCAGGAAAAAGCACGAGGACACTTTCTTCCTGATCAACTCCTGATAAATAAAATATATCACGATGCTGCTGGAAAGGTAGCGTGCTATCCGCACTAATAGGATAAATATCGTTGGAATTAAAAACTGCCAGCGCATCCCTTTCCATGAGCGCCGTAAATTTTGCTCTGTTTTTAATGTAAAGTTCTTTTGGTACGCGATCGTATTTCATTCATTTGAATTTTATCCGAAAATAACGATTAATCGTCCATTGCATGGAAAAGATTTATTTTTTTAAATGTTCGTAAATAGTTTACGTTCTTCTACATGAATATTTGTCAAAAAAAACGCTATGAGAACAAAAACTATTTCTATTTACGAGATCAGCCTTTACACCGGAAATCATGAAATTTGCGTTAAAGGCAGAATGCAAAAAGATCAATTTAGCTATGACACTTCTCTTTTCATAAGCTCAACTCAACTGAATATGGTACTCAGTCAACTTCAAAAGATAAATACAGATATGGATATATCGTCTGCTTTTAAGACTCAAACGGACGACGAAGGAAATCTTTTTATGTGGTTAAATACAGGTGGTCTTCAGAACAACAGTATAGAATGGGAAACATTTTCTCCAAACAAGAAACAACTGTTGATTAGAGCTTAACTTGTACTCTTCTCAATTCCTGTTCACGTTTAAGTTATTTTTTATACATTCGTTCAACTCTTAATGCACAAAATAATTAAATTGCATTAGAATAGATACGATTATGAAAAACTATAAGTTAGGATTATTATCCTTGTTCGCGTTGATGTTTTCACTTGAAGCGTGTATTGAGCATGAGGTTATACCGGCACCTATACCTAAGGTTGAACTTGCATGTAACTTTAGTGGAATCATAAAATCAACTCCATTAGAACTCACTGAAAATGTATCTGGGTATACAGGAAAACCTGATAAAGCACTTCAGCTAGTTTCTGCTCCAGCAGTATCCAGTGCAATCTACATTTTTGAAATGTATTCCGCTACGAGTATGCAATCCATCAAAATTAAATTAGGTAGTGTACTCTGGAATGGTTCCGTTTCAGCTATTCCAGATCTCACTTCCTTCAACTCTTTTTACAAAACCAACATCGCCCCTCCCTATTCCGACGGTGCCGGAAACGGATTTGAAGTTTCATATAGAGATGGAAATGGCGTTACGTGGGTTTCAAAACAGAATAGTCTGAATGCCCAAAATGTTGCATTTTCCGGAATAAATCAAGAGTCAGATGCTTTCGGTGATTATTCCAAATTTGTATGTAAATTTAATTGTTACGTTTATGCCCAGAATGGACAAAAGGATTCCATTCAGATTACAAATGGAGTCCTCAAAGGTTGGTTTAAACGTCAGTAGATTTTATAATAAGCCGTAGTTACGGTTTATTAGGCTTTAAATGAGCGAGAGATGTTGAAAATAGCGATCATTGGCGATTACAATTTTACGTACAATTCCCATCAGGCTACTAATCTCGCTTTGGATCACTCTAGTCGTTTTCTGGAAATTGAGGTGAATTATTACTGGATAAAAGTAACAGATGCCGCTCAGTTTAAACTTTCTCAATTTGAAGAGTTCGATGGTATTCTTATAGCGCCGGGGCCATTTCAGAATCTGTTCTTTTTAAATGGAATCATTCGATCTGTATCGCAGCTGAAGATTCCAGTTTTACTTACAGGTGAAAGTATTCGTAGCTTTGTAGAGGTCTTAATAGGTTCTCATCAACTTAATCCGAACGGCGAAAAATTGATCTCAGACAATTTAGTAGAGGGCAATCAATTTGAAACCATACAGGTAGTTCCGCACTCCTCGGAATTTCTACGTATGTATGAGAATCACAATACCCTTGAACTTACTTCATCGCGCTACAGCTTATACCCACAACTGATTTATTCATTGACATCTGAACTCATAGACATAGAAGCTTACAACCAATTCGAAGAACCGGAAGTCATAAGTCTGAAAAATCATTCTTTCTTTGTTGCTTGTGGTTACTGCCCTCAAATATCCTCCACAAGAGAGATACCACACCCATTAATCTATACCTTTCTCAAGGCCTCTTTAAACGCAGTCACTACATTTTAAAAAGTGGGTTTCCAGACTGTTCGTTTTCAAAGGGTGCATCTATCAACAAGGTATTAGATTCAGCCGCCATTACCGCAAGTTGATCACAACGTTCATTTTCAGGATGACCGTTATGTCCTTTAACCCAGTGGAAAGTAATCTGATAATAATTATGTAGTTCAAGATAACGCATCCAAAGATCAACATTTTTCTTGCCTTTGAACCCTTTTGTTCTCCAGCCAAAAACCCAACCTTTAGACACTGAATCAACTACATATTTGGAATCTGAATAAAGTTCAATAGGATATATTGGGCTTTTCAATTGTTCCAAAGCATGAATAACCGCCATTAACTCCATCCTGTTATTGGTTGTTAGACGAAAACCCTGGGAAAACTCTTTAAATTGATCCTTAAACTTCATAACAACCCCAAAACCTCCCGGACCAGGATTCCCCTTCGCAGCACCATCAGTATATATGCGTATAATACTCATTTTAATTTTAAAGATAGACACAAATTTGAATAGATTTACTCATCCTATTCGTCGATTTTTTCAAAATATTCGTCGAAAAGTCTATCCTCTCTTTTTGGTTAGGCTTCTAAGAATTAAACAAAGGTCGTTTCTACCAATTACCCAAATCATACTATAAATTGTCATATTTAACCCACCACCTCAAATAATGTGATTTCACAACAAACAAAACAGAATAAAAAGTCAATTTACACCAAAGAACACCTCCTTGTAGGAGTTCTTTCAAAGAATTACATTTGTTAACATCAAATGAATGTTCAGCATTCGTTTGAAGTCTTTTTCAGTGAATAGTGGTTAGGTTAGGTTTTGAAAAGCGCATCTTACGGTGCGCTTTTTTACTGAATGACACTTGACAACCACCTGTGCATATCAACTTCAGAGAATCCTTTGCGTATCGCAATATCACTTACTTGTTCTTCCGTTATCTTTCCGAGTCCAAAGTAACGTGCATCAGGATGTGCGAAATACCAACCTGAAACTGAAGAAACAGGTGTCATAGCTAAACTTTCGGTAAGACTTACTGTCGTTACCTCTTCGGCATTCAAAAGCTTAAATAGCGTTAACTTTTCTGTGTGATCCGGACAAGCAGGATAACCAGGAGCAGGTCGAATACCTCGATAGATTTCTGCGATAAGCTCCTCGTTTGAATAGGATTCCTTGGAAGCGTATCCCCACAGATCCTTTCGAACGATCTCATGCATTTTTTCAGCAAAAGCTTCAGCTAAACGATCCGCCAATGCCTTGATCAAGATGGCATTGTAATCATCATGATCCGCTTCAAATCGCGCCACATGTTCATCCAGGCCAATACCAGTTGTGACTACAAATCCACCTATATAATCAATCTGACCACTTTCTTTTGGTGCAATAAAGTCTGAGAGTGCCAAATTAGGTTGACCAGCGGTCTTTTTTGTCTGTTGTCTTAAGGTATGTTGCACGGCTAGTCTCTTACCTTTTTGTTGCGGATCATAAATCTCAATGTCATCCCCGACCGTATTTGCGGGAAAGAGACCAACCACCGCCTTCGCTTTTGTCCATTTTTCCGAAATCATTCTCTCCAGCATAGCCTGTGCATCTGCAAATAACTTGGATGCCTCTTTACCAACCACTTCATCTATCAGAATTGCCGGATATTTACCGTGTAATTCCCATGTCTGAAAGAATGGTGTCCAGTCAATATAAGGAACTAATACACGAAGATCATAATCTTCGAAAACTATTCGTCCCAATTTGGCAGGCGTATAGATTGTTTCTTCATTGAACTCCAATTGCATTTTATTTTCTCTAGCTTCCTGCAACGAACAAAGCTGTTTATTTGCGCGGTGACGCTGATGATGCTCGCGAACACGTGTATATTCGGAACGCAATTCTTTGACAAAGTCTTCTTTTTTAGGTCCAAGCAAACTTTCAACAACAGTAACTGCCCTTGACGCATCGAGCACATGAACGGTCTGACCTTTAGAATAATGTTCTTCGATCTTCACTGCCGTATGTACTTTGGAGGTAGTCGCGCCACCTATTAACAGAGGAATCTGTAAACCTGCGCGCTCCATTTCTTTCGCAACAGTAACCATTTCATCTAGGGAAGGCGTTATCAATCCGCTCAATCCAATAACATCCACATTTTCTGAAATGGCCGTTTGAATAATCTTCTCAAAGGGAACCATTACCCCCATATCGATCACCTCATAATTATTACAACCCAGCACCACGCCAACGATATTCTTCCCTATATCATGAACGTCTCCTTTCACGGTTGCCATCAACACTTTTCCGGCTGAAGAACGCTGACCATCTTTTTCGGCTTCGATATAAGGCAAGAGGTAAGCTACCGCTTTTTTCATTACTCGAGCCGACTTCACCACTTGTGGTAGGAACATTTTTCCGCTTCCGAACAAGTCACCAACCACATTCATACCAGCCATCAATGGTCCTTCGATCACTTGAATAGGGCGAACGAATTGTTGTCGGCATTCCTCCACGTCAACATCGATATAATCTGTAATCCCTTTCACAAGAGCGTGTTCCAGTCTCTTTTCTACAGTAGCTTCACGCCAGGAAAGATCAACCTCTTTTTTCTTTCCATCACCCTTCACGGTTTCAGCATATTCCAGCAGTCGCTCGGTTGCATCCGGTCTTCTATTTAAGAGTACATCTTCCACATACTCGAGTAATGTAGGCTCAATATCGGAATACACTTCCAACATGGTTGGATTGACTATACCCATATCCATACCTTCACGAATAGCATGATAAAGGAAAGCTGAATGCATCGCTTCGCGCACTTTATCATTTCCCCTGAATGAAAAAGACACATTGGACACACCACCGCTCACATGTGCTCCGGGAAGGTTCTCGCGAATCCATCTTGTTGCCCTGAAAAAATCAACTGCGTTGTTATTGTGTTCTTCCATTCCCGTGGCAACAGGGAAGATATTGGGATCAAAGATGATGTCTTCTTTAGGGAAACCTACCTTTTCGACGAGTACATCATAGGACCGTTTACAGATTTCTATTCGTCGCTCGAAATTATCAGCCTGACCTTGCTCATCAAAAGCCATAACGATCACAGCAGCGCCGTAGCGTTTGATCTTTGAAGCCTGAGATATAAAATTGGCCTCTCCCTCTTTCAAAGAGATTGAATTAACGACACCTTTACCCTGAACACATTTAAGTCCTGCTTCGATGATTTCCCACTTAGAACTATCAATCATTACAGGAACACGAGCAATATCTGGTTCGGACGCAATAAGATTTAGAAACTTGACCATGGCTTCTTTTCCATCGATCATTCCTTCATCCATATTTATATCGATGATCTGCGCACCACCTTCCACCTGATCCCGAGCAACAGACAAAGCCGTTTCGAAATCTCCTTCTTTGATCATGCGAAGAAAAGCACGGGAACCTGTAACGTTCGTACGCTCGCCCACATTTATGAAGTTACTTTCTTCCGTTGCAATTAACGGCTCCAGTCCGGATAATCTTAATGTAACTTTACTCATTATTATCAGTTAGTTCAACGATATTTAATTGACGCGGTGTATATTTAGCAGCCACCTGAGCAATTGCTCGAATATGATCAGGTGTGGTTCCACAACATCCTCCAATTATATTTACAAGATGTTCATCCAAAAATTCACGGATTTGCTCAGCCATCATCTCCGGTGTCTCATCATATTTACCGAATTCATTAGGTAAGCCAGCATTAGGGTGTGCACTCACCGCAAACGGCGCATGTTCATTCAACACCTGAAGATAGGGTCGCATCATCGAGGCTCCTAAAGCACAGTTCAATCCAATCGATAACAACGGCATGTGTGAAACTGAAATAAGGAATGCTTCTGTAGTTTGACCGGTAAGTGTTCTTCCACTCTGATCTGTAATCGTTCCTGAAACCATGATAGGCAGTTCCCGATTTCGTTCCAGAAACACTTCATCGATAGCAAACAAGGCGGCTTTCGCGTTCAGGGTATCAAAAACAGTTTCGACTAGAAGAATGTCTACCCCACCATCCATAAGCGCCCCAACTTGGTCTTTGTAGGCAAGAACCAACTGATCAAAAGAAATCGCTCTAAAACCTGGATCATTGACATCAGGAGAGATTGAAGCCGTTCTATTTGTTGGACCAATGGAACCAGCCACAAAACGAGGTTTATTGGGCTCATTTACTGTAAATTCATCAGCTACCTCGCGAGCAATTCTTGCACTGTGAAAGTTAATATCGTAAACTGCTTTTTCCAGATCGTAATCTGCCTGTGCGATCCAGGTTCCTGAGAACGTATTCGTTTCCGCGATATCTGCTCCAGCAGCAAAATACTGTCGATGAATATCTTTGATGATTTCAGGTCTCGTAAGAGAAAGAAGATCATTGTTCCCTTTGAGCGGTTTTGGATGATCCTCGAACCATCCTTTCCGAAAATCTTCTTCCTCCAAGGCATGACGCTGTATCATTGTTCCCATGGCTCCGTCGAGTATGAGAATTCGTTTTTTTATTATGTCGTTTAAGGTACTCATAGTTAATAATTTTAAGTAACCTATGAGAAAGCAAGTGGGACAATTGCTACTTATCTTTTTCCACCCCGAAGGGTCAGGAATTGGATTTGGCACCTTCTCACTTGGAGGGTTGCCAAGGTTTCACAGGGCCGATCCCTCCACCTTTCTTCATAAGTTTATCTGAATGAACGATTAGGCAAATTTAAGTACAAATTTGTTTTATGACACGATGAAAATTCAAATTCCTATTTTTGAACTATTCGTAATGAAAGGATTTATCAAAAGTTTTGGCTTTGCCTTCAGAGGTGTACAATTCGCATTTGAAGGAAGAAATTTCAGAATTCAATTTGTCATGTTTGTTGTGGCTATAATGGCAGGTCTTTACTTGAATATAACACAAAACGAATGGGCACTCTTGCTTGCTCTAAGTGGGTTGGTGCTTGGTTCAGAGACCATCAATACGGCTATTGAACAATTGTGTGATCTTCACACCACAGCCTACAACCCAAAGATTAAACGCATTAAAGACATTATGGCTGGTGCTGTTCTGATAGTGTCAATCTTCGCGTTTACTGTTGGGATAATCATATTTTCAAAGTATTTATTCTGAAGTTATCAACTTCTGTTTCGATTCACATGAGGAATACGCATTTTTGTAATTCAACTGACGTAAGCGTCTTTTCCCATTAACAAGAACTATGAAAAAGATTATCAGTCTGATTTTTTACTTTTCACTCTCATCACTTTCTGCGCAGGATTTCTTCACAAAACAGCTGGATCAATTCTTTCCGAATAGAAAAAGTAAACAGATCGAGAGGTTGAATATTAAAAATGATAGCCTACAGAGGGCAATTGACAGTTTATCCATCTCATTAACAACAGCTTCGGAGAAGATTGCACACCTTAAAAAGGAAGTTATAAACCTGAAAACGGACCTATATAACGAGAAAGAAAATTCGAAATCAACAAAAGAACAATTGGAGGACGAAGTATCTGAGCTATTAGATTCCATCACAAAGATCAATTTTACAGTTGTTACATGTTCAGAGGAAACAAGTCCAGGAATAACTTCTTCTGCCCCACTCATAATCAATAAATGTAATTGGAGGCAACACCAGATTGTTGAAAAAGGTGTTGCGGACAATAAGGGAAGGTACGCCTGGAGCACGGAGATTTTCAATCTAAAGTCAGGCACACCCTTTAAAATAACGAATTTGGACCTCTTTAAACCGGAGAAAATTGCAGAGCTCGAAGCGAAAATCAATGCCCGATTCGAGGAGGATTACAATTCTTTTAAGGCCAGTTCTCCGGGATGTTTTTACAATAAGAAGAACTTTGTTCCTTTTAATATTTCTCAGATGCGCCTTGCATTGAATGATAATTCGGAAATCATATTTGAAGTTGATTTCGGACTTGCAGAGTCGTGTTTCCCAATCAGCTCATCATCTACTGGATTTAAGATAAACGAGCTGCGGGACTTTTTAAAGGAGTAAAATAAAAAAGGGAGACCAATGCAGTCTCCCTGAGAGTAAGCTATTCCGAGTTAAGGTTTAACAGGAACAGTAGTTACATTCTTTACTCCTTCGTAGGTTGTCGTTGCTGGTGTACCGATACGATATCCAATTCCGAAAGATGCTTGAATTCTATTTGTATTAATTTGAGACCTGTCCAAAACGTGCAATACAAATTCTGAATTCAGATATAATCTCTTTGATTTTAGTACTGACAGAGTATATCCAACTCCGAGGTTTACTCTATAACCCCTTGCTTTGCCATAATATTCGAAATTATAATCGTAAAGTGAACGTGAACATAGGTCTATGGATGTAGTCCAGTATATACCAGTAAAAACTGATCCTTGATACCCTATTCTCAAAGATTTAGAATTAAAAACATAGGCTGAATCAGAGTAATATCCATATCCGCCGAACTGAAAGCCAACTAAAAACCCGGAATTGTTGGAGCCAATAACACTTTTAATACCGAAAATTGGACCTCCTAGAATAGCATAATTCACATCCAAATTAAACAGTGAATTTGGCAATGGTGTTCTTTTCTTTGGTGTGCTTTGTGCGGCAGATTGACCAAATACAGAAAGGGAACAACATAGCAAAACCAATGATAAAATATTTTTCATGAGACGGTATTAATGGCGGAACTAGGTTCCGCCCAAATCATCTTATTTTTTTTTGAAAAGACCTTTAATTCTCCCAAGACAGCCTTTCTTAGCTGCTGCAGGCTCCTCTGCTGCAAATGCATTGTCAGAACCACCGTCTGCTAAACCAACAGAAGAAGGATTCTTCACTCCTTTAAGGAACGAATCATATTCATCAACTAACGAAGATGTTTCTGTCGTTTTTGTAACCTCGTATTCTGCTTCAACAGACAAGTTGTTCAAAGAAAGCTCCTGAAGCTTACCTACCGCATCAATATTGGTAGTTTTGCTGTCACTTGATGAAACGGTAGTATTTTGTTTGATGATACCATCATCTTTCAATTGTTTCATTTGTTTCAATGCAACATCAAAAGCCTCTTGTTTTGCTTTGTTATCCTCCGCTTCCAATTCATCCTTGATTTCCTTGTAAGAACGTGGATTCTGATAGTAACCAGCAAATCCAGTAACTGTAGCTGTACTTTTACCTCCGAAAATCAAGATTCGAGCTGAAGTCTGGATCTTGTAAATTGGATCTACCAATACATGGATGTTATTGTTTACAATTGCATTGTAGTAAGCCTCATGTTTAGCATCCTGCGGGGAAGCGTGTCGTTTTGTTGAAGTAGCCTGAACAACTTTGTTCTCATCCACTTTCAATTCAACGCCAATCTTATCAGCAATATCCACGCTTTTCTCCGGAATTTGAGAAAGACGGTGTGTGTGTTTGTAAGAACTACAAGATGTGAACATTCCGGTCATTAGCAACCCAACGCCGAAAAAACCATATTTAACTATATTTTTCATCGTATATCTTTTTAATTAGTTGTTCATTAGTATTTCAGACGTGAAACGAATTTGAAGTACTCATCTGTGGATTTCGTTCTATATTCGTTCTTGTAGATTGTACATGGCTTGCAATTCTCATCCAAACGGTATTTCTCCACTTCAGTTGAAGAGGTAATACCTCCAATTGCTGCAAGTGCCTTGTAATTCTTTACAGCTGAAGCAAAGGCTGCTTTGTCTTTCTCTACTTGATCTGCTTTTGCCGCATCTTCGATGCTCTTTAAGCTGCGAGAATTACGATAATAACCTGCAAAACCAACTACATCTGCTGTACTTTTCTTTCCAAAAAGTGTTCGCGTAGTTGTTACACTGTAAATTGGATCAACCAAAACGTGTATTGAATTTGTCTGGATAGCATCATAGTATGCCTCATCTTTGGCATCCTTCACATTTTTGTGACGACCGGATCTTCCTCGACACGTTTTTGCAAGATCAATTTTTAGATCAACAGCAATTTTGTTTGTCACAACGATGTTTTCCTCAGCAATATTGGAAACACGGTGTGAATGCTGGTAAGTGCTGCATGATGTTGCCAAGGCTAGAGCCAATACAGGTAAAGCAACACGACCCAGATTTAGGGTCTTGATTCTTTTCATAGGTAGATAATTTAAAGGTTAACAGAACAAATATATTAGATTCAATGAATTGAGAAACGAAAAAAATCGTTTTTTGTTGAATTTGACACTTTCTGTGAATTAATAGTCAAAAATATTTTATTGAGTCTCCACAAGTGTACCAGCACGTAAACAGATTACGTTCTTTGAACATAACCTTTGTAAAATCAAAGGACATGACAATATTAGAATTTTCACGTGAATTTCCCGATAATGACAGCTGCAAGCTTCATTTCCGTTTGCAACGGTAACAGGAAGTATTATATGGTGGGAAGAAAATTTTGAAGCGCCCATGGAACGTTCTAATATATTGGGACCATTCTGCTTCAATCCTTCTCTGTCTTCAAAAGGGATCCAACGTTTAACTTAACCTCTTTCCTGCGCCTAGAAAGATTAGACTGGGCCCCACAGGACGAAGGAGCGCCAAAATTTCTGATTGTTTGAGGAACCACAGGAGACGAGTTTCAGAAATTTTAGCACCGAGGACAATGTGGGTAGGCAAATCTTTCAAGCGCTAGACCTTTTTGTTACTTTTTGGGGCGATGCCAAAAAGTAAGCTAATGATCGGAGTTTTTTTTCTTGTGCGCTTGTGTTAAGCTTATCGACATACTCGAAACACCCCTCTTCGCAGGATATGTCATCCTGCGCTGATGTAAAGAGGCGAAGCCTTTGGTTTAGCGGGAATAAAATTACTGAAATCGCTTTGCTGGTTTTGACTGCGTGGTAAGTCTGGATTGTTTTAGAACCGCAGCATAGCAAATACTGCGGAGCAGCAATGATAATAGCATAGAGTGACAGAAGAGAACGCGATCGTCAATTCCTAAACACTCATCCAGAATCCAAAATCACCAATCAATGATTAAATAGTAATCAAATATTGACTATAATTTCGTATATTCAAGTAAAATTGGATGTATGAAGAGAGAAATTAAAACATTAGGAATTAACATTGTTATTGCCAAGAAAAATCAAGAAGATTATTTGTCATTAACTGACATTGCTCGATTTAAGAATAAAGATCACACGGATGATGTCATTAAAAATTGGTTGAGAAATAGATTTACTATTGAACTTATCGGTCTTTGGGAACAGATTAACAACCCACAATTTAATTCCGTCGAATTCGACGGGTTTAAAAAAGAATCTGGCTTAAATAGTTTTGTTCTGACACCTAAAAAATGGATTGAATCGACGAATGCAATAGGAATCATTTCTACACCAGGTAGATATGGTGGAACTTTTGCACATAAAGACATCGCATTCGAATTTGCAAGCTGGATTTCTGTTGAATTTAAGTTGTATATGATCAAAGAATTCCAACGGTTAAAAGAAGACGAATCCAATCAGCAAAACCTTCAATGGTCTGTTCAGCGAGCTATTTCCAAAATAAATTATCACATCCATACTGACTCCATCAAAGAAAACCTTATTCCTGGCACCTTGACAAAAGAGCAAGCAAAAATCATTTATGCAAGCGAAGCTGATCTTTTAAACGTGGCGCTTTTTGGAGTAACGGCACAGGAATGGAAAAAACAAAATCCACTATTTGATGGAAATATTCGTGACCAAGCAACATTAGAGCAATTAGTTGTTTTGAGCAATATGGAAAGCATCAATGCGCTACTTATTCAACAAAACATGTGTTCCGAAGATCGGATTCTACAATTGAATCAGGTCGCCATTTCTCAAATGAAATCGCTTTTGACGAGTAAAAGTTTAAAAGGCTTTAAAAATGAATAAGCAAATGCAGAGCGGCCGTTCGACAGAGCTCACGGCTCAGGGTGTAGAACGGGAGTGGCAATCACAGATCCTGAATCCAAAATCCCCGCTTCGCAGGATATGTCATCCTGCGCTGATCTGATGAAACGCTTTATCGAGAGCATGAATCTCAATCACAACCTCGAAGAAACATTCCGGAAATTATCAAGTTCCTTTTCTAATTCTTCGACTGAAGGGAGCATTGTTTTAAAATCATCCGGGATAGCTTCTGTTAATTTATATTCACTAATTCCAATGGGTTTATTAATGTCTCTGAGAGAATATTCTGCTTCTATTTTATCTTTTGCTTTGCATAATAATATTCCAATACTTGGATGATCGATTTCTTTTCTCAATTGCGAATCAAGGCAGAGAGATAAAAATTCAATTTTCCGGCATATTCAGGTTTGAATTTTCCTGATTTTAATTCGATGACCACAAAACACCTTAAGTCAAGATGGTAAAAAAGTAGATCGATAAAGTAATCATTTTCACTTATTTCAATGGGATATTGCTTGCCGACAAAAGCAAATCCTTTGCCGAGCTCAAGTAAAAATTTAGTGATATGTTTGGTCAATTCGTCTTCGATTGCTTTCTCCAATGCATCTTCTTGTAATCCGAGAAAATCGAAGTTATAGGAATCTTTAAAAGTTTCAATGGCCAGTTTTGATTGTACTTCTGTTAAAGTCGAATTGAAATTATGAAGAGAACTCCCGGATTTTAGATGATAAGAACGTTGAATTTGTACTTCTAGTGTGTCTCTATCCCAACCATTTTTTGCACAAGCATACACATAAAATTCGGCTATTTCTATGTCTTTTATTTTACTTATAATCAAACGGTTATGTCCCCATGGAATTTGTGCCACGGTGCGTGGCACAAATTCATATTTTGGATTATAAAACATGTACCATTGTCGAATGGCATACAAATTACGTCTTGAGAATCCCTTCATATCGGGGAATTCAGCATTTAATTCTTTTGCTACACTTTCAATAATATTTGATCCCCATGCACTTTGTTTAGAGGCTATTTCCTTTCCGATTTCCCAATATAGTTCCAACACTTGGAAATTTATTGTTGCTGCAAGTTTTTGTCTTGCTGATGTTATTGTTCGTTTCAAGCTATTTAGCCAGTCATAAAACTCCTTATTGATGTTAGGATTAGTATTCGATTTTGACATTTTTTATCTGTTTTACTATTTAAGTTAGTGAAAATTATCATTTGAATTACATATTCGAAGGATAAGGCATCCTGCGTTGATTTGGAGAGGTGATACCGCTTAATAGGTTGAGGGA
>JBIITO010000049.1:0-15880 GCA_044340465.1 Crocinitomicaceae bacterium
CCTTTTCATTGTACAATTCTTTGAGAATACCCGAAGAACGCGCGATTGTTTGTGCGAGATCATAAGCATTGAGTTTATCGAGTTGCGCAGCGAATGAATGGATCATGGTGGTAAACTCGTAGAGTTTGGACTTTGTTCCCGAATTTAGTGATACTGGATACTTTTGAAGGTCTGTAATTACTTCCCACATGCTAACACCATATTCGGTTGCTGCAATGATCACATTTTCGATCGATGTTTTTCCAATTCCTCGTTTTGGATAGTTGATGACACGCTTTAGTGCCTCTTCATCCTTTGGATTGGTTGTTAAACGGAAATAAGCCAAAAGATCCTTGATCTCCTTTCGTTGATAGAATGAAATTCCACCGTATATCTTGTAAGGAATATTGATCTTGCGCAAAGCCTCCTCGAATGACCTCGATTGTTTGTTTGTACGATAGAGTATTGCGAAATCATTGTAGCTTCCAGTTTGAGATTGTTGAAGATCGAAAATCCGTGAGCTGACAACTTTTCCTTCTTCATTATCAGTAAGGGTTCTTACCACGTTAATCTTATTTCCTTCTCCATTATCCGTCCATACTGTTTTTTGGATCTGATCTTGATTACGCGCAATGATACTATTGGCAGCCTCAACAATATTCTTTGTGCTTCTATAATTTTGTTCTAGTTTAAACAATTTGAAATCCGGATAGTCCTTCCTAAAGTTGAGTATGTTCTGAATGTTGGCACCTCTGAAAGAGTAAATACTTTGAGCATCATCCCCAACCACACAGATGTTTTCGTAAATGGCGGCTAGTTTTTTAACGATGAGGTATTGCGCGTAGTTCGTATCCTGATACTCGTCAACTAGTATATACCTGAATTTCTGCTGATAGTAATGTAAGACGTCAGGAAAATCTCTCAGAAGTACGTTTGTTTGATAAAGCAGATCGTCAAAATCCATGGCTCCTGCCTTAAAACAACGATTTACATAAGTACGATAGATATTGGCCAGTTCCGGTCGGCGTGATTGTACATCCTCATTCATTATATCAATATTCTGCGCATAGGCATCGGCCGAAATAAGGTTGTTTTTAGCGGAAGAGATCCTGCCAAGAACCATTCCCGGTTTGTATACTTTGTCGTCCAGGTTAAGTTCTTTGAGAATGTCCTTGATCAGACTTTTCGAATCCTGCGTATCGTAAATGGTAAAGTTGGAAGGATACCCTAGTCGGTCCGCATTATAACGAAGAATCCTTGAAAAAACAGAGTGGAAAGTTCCCATGGTAATGTTCTTCGCCTCACCATCTCCAACGATCTTACCAATACGTTCGGTCATTTCTCTTGCCGCCTTGTTTGTAAAGGTCAAGGCCATGATATTAAATGGATCGATACCCTGTTCCATCATATAAGCGATGCGATAGGTTAGAACGCGCGTTTTTCCTGATCCGGCACCGGCAATGACCATGGTAGAACCTTCAATACATTTCACTGCTTCCAGCTGACTGGAGTTCAGTTCGTCTAAATAACTCATGAAGAGAATGTGTGTTGTTTGTTTACGGTAACAGGCGTCTTAAATTACGCAGATCACGCTAAAACAAAGGTAATAAAACTCAAAATTCACATTGGTTTCCGAACTTGCATTTTATGAACAAGCTTGTATCTATTTTGCTCATTTGGGCAGCTATTATGGGTTTATTTTTTTACTTTTGCCCTCTGAAAAATTTGAAATTATGAGTCATACGATCCGTCCCGGAGTTGCCACAGGAGATGAGGTACAAAAGATCTTTAACTACGCTAAAGAAAAAGGATTTGCATTACCTGCTGTAAATGTTACTAGCTCAAGTACAGTAAATGGTGTCATGGAAACCGCTGCGAAATTGAAGTCTCCAGTAATCATTCAATTCTCTAACGGAGGAGCTCATTATTTTGCGGGAAAAGGATTGTCTAATACCGACGAAAAAGCAGCAATCGCTGGTGGGGTGACAGGTGCGAAACATGTACATACCTTGGCTGAAGTTTATGGGGCGACAGTTATCCTTCACACAGATCATTGTGCGAAGAATCTTTTGCCATGGATTGACGGCTTACTTGATGCAAGTGAGGAACATTTTAAATTAACAGGTAAACCGTTATACAGCTCACACATGTTGGATCTTTCAGAAGAGTCGATTACTGAGAATATTGAGATATGTAAGAAATACCTTGCTCGTATGAGTAAAATGGGTATGACATTGGAGATTGAACTGGGTATTACAGGTGGAGAAGAAGATGGCGTGGATAATTCAGATGTAGACAGTTCCAAATTGTATACACAACCCGAAGAAGTGGCATATGCTTACGAAGAGTTGATGAAGGTTTCAGATAAATTTACGATTGCAGCAGCATTCGGAAACGTGCACGGTGTATATAAACCGGGTAATGTAAAGTTAACCCCGAAGATCTTGAAGAATTCTCAGGAATACGTACAGAAAAAATTCAATACAGGAGCGAATCCTGTCGATTTTGTATTTCATGGAGGTTCTGGTTCTACATTGGAAGAAATTCGCGAAGCGATCAGCTATGGCGTGATCAAAATGAACATTGATACTGATTTGCAGTTTGCTTTCACAGAAGGTGTTCGCGATTATGTAATGGGTAAAATAGATTATTTGAAAACCCAGATTGGTAATCCTGAAGGGGATGATAAGCCAAATAAGAAGTATTATGATCCGCGTAAATGGATGAGAGAAGGTGAGCTTACTTTCAATGCTCGATTAGAGCAGGCATTTGCTGATCTGAATAACGTAGGGACATTATAGACATTGACCATTCACCAATAACGAGAGAAATGAGTTGGTTCAAAAGAAACAGGGAAGGGATTACCACTTCTACGAAAGAGAAAAAAGAAACGCCTGAAGGACTTTGGTCAAGGTGTTCGAGATGTAAAACCTTGTTTACGGCGGATGATCTTGCAAAGAACAATTACGTTTGTGATAGATGTTCGAACCATGAACGGATAGGATCGGAAGAATATTTCTCGATCCTTTTTGACAAAGGCGAATACAAAGAGTTGGATGCAAAATTAAGTTCTGGTGACCCTTTAAAATTCGAAGACACGAAAAAATACACAGATCGTGTCAAAGCAACGCAGAAGAATACAGGCTTATACGATGCGATACGAACGGCCAAAGGGAAATTGGATGGTGCTGATTTCGTGGTAGCGGCTATGGACTTTTCATTTATCGGTGGATCGATGGGGTCTGTCATGGGGGAGAAGATAGCTCGTGCGATTGATGAAGCGATCAAACTGAAAGCACCATTTATGATCATCTCTAAATCAGGTGGAGCTCGTATGATGGAGGCCGGTTACTCACTTATGCAGATGGCCAAGGTTTCCGGAAAACTCGGACAATTAGCTGAAGCTGGTTTACCTTATATTTCCTTCCTTACTGATCCAACAACCGGGGGTGTTACGGCTTCGTTTGCCATGTTGGGCGATATTAATATTGCTGAACCGGAAGCGTTAATTGGATTTGCCGGTCCACGTGTGGTGAAAGAAACGATTGGTCGTGATCTTCCTGAAGGTTTCCAAACGGCTGAGTTCGTTTTAGAACACGGTTTTCTTGATTACATAGTTGATCGTACTAAATTGAAGGAAACAATAGGACTTTCTCTGAAACTCTTCCGAAGTTAGATCAGCTGCATATAAAACAGTTGATTTATAGTGGTTCAAATGGATCAATGTTTTCAATTAATCATTTAAGTTCCTCGAGAAGCTGTTTCGAATCTAGTTGTTTGTCCCATTTAGCAACGACAATTGTTGCGACGGCATTTCCAATAAAATTGGTTAAAGCACGACACTCCGACATGAATTTATCGACGCCAAGTATGAGCGCAATACCTTGAACAGGAAATCCTTTCACAACTGCGAGTGTTGCTGCCAGCGTAATGAAACCAGCTCCAGTTACACCTGCGGAACCTTTGGAGCTTAGCATGGCAATAAGCAAGATGGTTATCTGCTGTTCAATTGAAAGAGGAAAATTACATGCCTGTGCTATAAAGAGGGCAGCTAAAGTCATATAGATGTTCGTTCCATCAAGATTAAAGGAGTAGCCAGTTGGAACAACAAGTCCAACGACTTGCTTAGAACAACCGATTTTTTCCAATTTACGCATCAGGTTGGGTAAAGCAGATTCTGAAGAGCTTGTGGCGAGTACTAGAATGAGTTCCTCTTTAATGTATCTGAGGAGTTTGAAAATGTTAAACCCGCTGAAATACGCAACGAATCCAAGAACGACTACAACAAAAACAAAAGCCGTAAGATAGAATGTGGTCACGAGCCCAACTAGGTTCCAGAGAACAGCTAAGCCATATTTTCCAACTGTAAATGCCATTGCGCCAAAAGCGCCAATGGGAGCTAATCGCATCAGAATATCCACGATCTTGAAAATCGGGTAGGATAGTGCATGTAAAAATTCAGCCACTGGTTTACTTTTTTCCTGTGTAAGAGAGAGACCTACACCAAATAGTATGGATACAAATAGGACCTGTAAAATACTATCTCCGGTAAGAGAGCTCATCAATGATGTAGGAATGATGTTCAATATAAAGTTGGTGACCGTATGTTCCTTTGTGGAGTCAATGTAATCCTTGATACTTTTCGGATCAAGAGAGGCGGGATCGATATTCATACCTGTACCCGGTTGAATCAGGTTCGCCACCAGCATACCGATAATCAAAGCAAGTGTTGAAAAAGTCAGAAAATAGAGCATCGCCTTTCCTGTCAGGCGACCAACTGATTTAAGATTGTTCATGGAGGCTAAACCCGTGGAAACCGTAATAAAGATTACGGGCGCAATGATCATTTTTATCAGGGAAATGAAAGCATCTCCTAAAAGTTTAAAGTCCTTTGATATTTCTGGTCGAAAATGACCAAGCAGTATTCCTGCAATAATTGCAGCAATTACCTGCACGTAGAGCAGTCGATACCATGGTTTGTTGCGATTATTGGATACGGCATGATGGTCTTGCATAATGACTGATAGAAAGATTGAACGTTAAGGTACATATTCTTCAGTTAAGTAGAAGTCTCGGGTTCAATTTTCATTGGTAAAAAGGAACTTTCAAAGCTTTAAGAATTGAATATCCAAAAATTAAATGATGAGAATAGTTTAAGACCTTTAATTTTGCTGTAAAAACGATGAAGATTCTACTCTCACCTGCTAAATCCATTTCCCAAACATCAAATGTGGATTTCCCTTTGGTATCTTCTCCTTTTTTTACTCATGAGGCGGAGATTTTGGTTCAGGGAATAAGGAAATTACAACCAAAGGAGTTAATGACGTTAATGCATATTTCTGAAGAATTAGCAATACAGAATTACGATCGATACCAATCTTGGAAGTGCCCAAAAGAACTTACATCCGTTACGCAGCCATGTTCGTTTATCTTCAATGGGGAGGTTTATAAGGCTCTTGATGTTTGTTCACTTGATCCAAAAGAATTAACATATGCCCAAGAGCATTTATTTATTCTATCTGGACTTTATGGCTTGCTTAGACCTCTGGACGTGATTTATCCATATCGTTTGGAAATGGGTACAAAGTGGTCGCCTGATACAAAAAACAAGAATCTTTACACTTTTTGGAGAGACAAGCTTACGAGTCATTTGTTGTCATCTATTAATAAAGATGAAACAATTGTGAATTTGGCATCTACGGAATATTCGAAGGTGATTGATTGGAAAAAAATAACAAATCGATCTATCACTCCAATATTCAAGGAATTTAAGAATGGTGAATTTAAGGTAATCATGATGTATGCCAAACATGCCAGAGGAGCAATGGCAAGATTTTTAATTCAGAATAGAATGAAGAAAATCGAACAGCTTAAATTGTACAATCTGGATGGCTATGTTTACGATGACCGCCTTTCAAGTGAAAGGGAATGGGTCTTTGTGCGATAATAT
Organism: Crocinitomicaceae bacterium; assembly: GCA_044340465.1. GTDB lineage: Bacteria > Bacteroidota > Bacteroidia > Flavobacteriales_D > Crocinitomicaceae > M0103. The sequence continues at coordinate 5,930 of JBIITO010000049.1, forward strand.
ACTTCAGAATACACAATCATTGGAACGCTCGAGAATTTCCCATGTGTGATCGGCCAGTAATTTAACACTGGCGATATACCGTAGATTCTTTTTTGATCTTCCCCATTGATAAGGAGAGATAAGAGACATGAGAAAAGATCCTTCTTCTTTTTTGTATAAATGATAACTGTGATTTATAAGAGGTTCAAAACGTATTTCGGATTGATAGATGATTTCAGATATAAGTTTTCGATCCTGAAGTTTTTTTGCCTGAGTTGCCAATAACTCCATCTGCTCATAGATCTGTTTAAGTTGCATCTCTGTTTGATGTTCCATTGCCGACAATGCTCGTCCCTTGATCTTACCTTGGTCTTCAGGTTTAATAACTGCACTACCGGCATGATGGGGGTAAGGCAGATTATGAGGAGTTTCAGTAGTCTTTTCTGGATCGATTGGGTTCTTAAAATCATAATTTTGCATAGACTTTAAACGAATGAAACCAAGTTATTGTTTGATGTTATTGTCTATTAGCGTTGATTTTTCAGATGTCACAAAGTGCAAGCAAGCTAATTGACATTGGACTGCTAACAATATTAGGAACACTTTTTTACCGTATTTATCTTTCTTTACAACGTATTTCAAAAGACTTTTACACTAAAGTAAAAAAGATGGCTCAATTCTGATCCCTTCTTAAATTGAGGTGATTTGATTAACCTTTTACACGCTCCACATAAACTCCGGTACGTGTATCAATTTTAATTACCTCGCCATTATCAATAAATAAAGGGACTCTAACTTCTGCACCCGTAGCAATAGTTGCTGGTTTCATTGAATTGGTAGCTGTATCACCTTTAATGCCTGGCTCTGTGTATGTTACTTCTGAAATAATGTACATAGGAAGTTCAACTACTAGCGGCATTTCCTCTTCGGCATGGAAAAGAATATTACAAGTCATTCCTTCCATGAGGAACAATGGTTTTTCGATCATCTTTGCCGGAATATTCACTTGTTCGAATGTCTCATTGTTCATGAATACAAAATCGCTTCCCTCCTGATAGAGGTACTGATATTCTCTATTTTCAATTCGAACAGGTTCGATCTTGTGACCTGCAGAAAACGTATGATCTAATACTTTTCCCGATTCAATCTGACGGATCTTAGTACGAACGAATGCCGGACCTTTTCCCGGCTTTACATGCTGAAATTCAATTACCTGAAATAGCTTGTCGTTATGCTTAATACACAATCCGTTCTTAATGTCTGCTGTAGTTGCCATGCGCTAAATTTTCGGTGCAAAGATAGAAAAAGACTTTTTTCTTAGCTCAAATCATTCCTTGTTTTCAATAATGTAATAACAAGTTGTGGCGAAGAAATCTCTGAAAAAGGGAATGTTCATCCAATCGGGAAGTTTGCGTAATTTCAGTTTGAACTTGATTTCGTAGTTAGGATTGATGAGATAAAGTGTTTCGTCTTTGATCTCGTAATTGTTCTGTGTTACTATTTTTCTGAATTGACTAATGCTTATCCGTGTATCTCTGATCTCTTGTAAACATTGGATTGTTTCCTTGCTTTCACCAAAGAGTTTTAATACACCTTTATAGAGAAAATTTGGTAGCAAATGAAAATAGGGTAGGACGCTAAGAAATTTGCTTCGGCAAACTTGCTGGTGACCACCAAAAGGCATACGCCAGGAAGGAAAACCAAAAAACAGTTTTGTACCCGGCTTTAGAAATTGTTTGATATGTGCGAAAAAACGTTCCTGATCAGGAATGTGTTCGATCGTGTCACGCATATAAACGATGTCAAATGGTTGAACTTCTTCTGGTTTTAAAAGGTAAATATCCCGAGCTATCAAATGAAGCTTTTCCTTGTGCGTATGATCTTGATAGTAAATCTTCCCATTTGCAATTTTATTTGCTGCGATGTCGATTCCGTATACGGTGCAACCGAGATCAACAAATGGAACCATGTTACCTGCTTCTCCGCAGCCGATCTCAACAATGACTAAATTCGGATGGATCTCCTGATAATGCGCAATGTAAGGGAGAATATACTTCTTCGTTACAGTACCCTGTTCGTCGAAATATCGCTTACGATTTGTGTGTCTTTCTTGCATGGCTATTATGACAGCGAAATTACCTATTTCGTTTGTACATTCGCTAACATCCAAAATAGATTGTTTGAATCAATTTGAAAACAGAGTTGAAATAAGATTATTAATTTCGCGGCAAGGGTACCACTTAGAAATGTAGTGCAGCGACCCCATTCGCTTTGCGGAGCCCATGCAGTGAACTCTTGAAGCTTACCTTTATGACCCTAAGGAACGTCTCAGGCAAGCAATGGCGGGCTGCACCGTCTAACGGCAGAGATCACATCAAACAGCAGATTACAGCGATTGCCGGCAACCCTAAACGTGTTTTCTGAAGCTTCAGAAAACAAGGCTGCATGGGTTTTTAAATTAACTGATCAAAGGATCTTTACTTCTGTTGGTTCAGACAAGTCACATTGTTCTTAGACTTTTTGATCGATATTATATGACTTTTTTGAAACGTTAAATTGATAAGAAAGTGATGCTTTTTGTTTGGTCGTAGGTTATAAGAATTTACTTTACTAAGCTCCTCGATATTTTCGTTGATTAAATTTTCAGTGTCGTTAATTTAATAAAGGCAATTGCCTAAATTCGTTATCGCCATTCAAAATTGCCTTATGATTATAAAAATAGCTCACAGGTTTGTTTATTTTTTCATCTTCGCTCTACATTTTAGTTCGGTGGGATTATTTGCTCAAATCAATTCTGTTGTCCAAGCAAAGATCCTTGATGATGGTTCACAGGATGCTGAAAAAGCTTTCAATGCTGGAATTTCCTTGTTTAATGAAAAGAAATTTTCAGAAGCTATTGCAGAATTTGACAAGGCAATACAATTGAACCCCAACTTTGATAAAGCCTATTTTCGCCGTGGGAATTCTAGGCAGGAATCAAAAGACCATTCCGGAGCGCTTTCGGATTACAATGCTGCAATAGGAATTAATCAGCAGGGCGAATATTTCTTTAGCCGTGCCCAATTAAAATACGAACAGAAAGATGTCGATGGGGCTAGGGAGGATTACTCACAGGCAATCATTATTGATAAAGGCAATGCACAGGCGTTCTATTTTCGGGGGGTGATCAATTTTGAGAAAGAGGATTTGAAAAGTGCAATTTCCGACTTCACAGAAGCAATAAAATTTAAAAGTGATTATGCCTACGCTTACAATGATCGGGGAAGTGCCAGAATGAAAACAGGGGATTTTGATGGGGCGATCACTGATTACAATAAAGCAGTTCAATTACAACCAAATATGGCGTTTGTTCACAATAATCTAGGAAGTGCGTTACGAAAAAAGAAAGATTACAAAGGTGCTATCGAAAGTTATTCGGCTGCTATTAAGGTAAAACCGGATTATTATATTGCCTACAATAATCGTGGTAGCGCTAAAATAGAGGTGGGTGAATTCAAGGGAGCGGTTGAGGATTTCAGTGAAGCCCTTCAACTTAAAGCAGATTATGTTTTTGCTCTAAATAATCGTGCCATAGCGAAATATAAATTAAAGGACTATTTCGGCGCAGAGGAAGATTGCACGCAAGCAATAAATCTCGACCATACCTATGGGTATGCTTATTTAAATCGTGGGATTGTAAGAGAATTATTGCGAAATGAGAAAGGTGCCTGTGAAGACTGGAATAGGGCCATCGAACTAGGTGCCGAGTCAGCTAAAGGATATATTGTTAATTGTCAATAATCAAGGAATATGGAACTGTACAAGCTTTTTATACCCGCATTTTTCATTTACGGCTTATCTCTTTTCGGACAAAATGTAGAATTTGACAAGAAAAATTTTGAGGATAAAGAAGGCTTTAAAGTAGCGAAAAACAACTTAGAGGAGGGAGATAAATTCTATCAGCAGGGGAGCGTTTTTTTTAAGGATGCGTTGCCGTACTATCAAAAAGCACAAGAATTTAATCCTATCTGCGCCGATTTAAACTATAAATTGGGTAAGTGTTACCTTCAATCTACCTTGAAGACCAAGGCGCTTAAACATCTTGAAAAGGCAGTACAACTCAATTCTGACGTCGATTTAGAAGTTCAGTATTATCTTGGCGTCGCTTACCACATAGCGATGGACTGGGATAAGGCGATTGCGGCCTACTCCAATTATCAGAAGGTAGCATTGAACAATCCGGATCTATTGGCAAATTTGGAAATTCAAAACCGAATTAATCAGTGTGTAAATGGTCGTGAGCTTATCAAAAATCCATTGAGAGTCTTTATTGATAATTTGGGTAAGAATATCAATACGGAATACAATGAATATGGTGCTGTTGTATCTGCGGATGAATCCGTTCTGCTATTCACAGCACGTCAACCTAATTCCACAGGTGGAGGTATCGATCCTGGACTCAATGAACATTTTGAAGATATTTATATCTCTTATAAACAGCCTGATGGTCAATGGTCGAAGGCAGTTAATCTCCCTAAGCAGGTGAATAGTGCGGATCATGATGCTGTTTCGGCGATTTCTGCTGATGGACAGCGTTTTATTATTTACTTGGGAAGTAACAATGCAGGAGATCTTTTTGAATCCGTGCTTACAGGAAATGAATGGAGCAAGCCTGAAAGCCTTGGGAAAAATATTAATTCAAAATACCATGAACCATCTGCTTGTTATAGTCCGGATGGAAATACGCTCTATTTTGTTTCCGATATACCCGGTGGTCAAGGTCAGCATGATATTTATGTTTCCCAAAAAGACGAAAAAGGTCGGTGGGGAGAAGCGGTAAATCTTGGAAAAACAATTAATACGGTGTTTAATGAGGAGGGTGTGTTTATGCATCCGGATGGGAAAACCCTTTATTTTAGTTCCGAAGGACACAAGTCGATGGGTGGTTTTGACATCTTTAAAACGATCCTCGATCCAAAAACAAAAACCTGGAGTACTCCCGAAAATGTTGGTTATCCCGTCAATACGGCTGATGACGATGTTTTTTTCGTGCTGTCAGCTAATGGACGCCATGGGTATTACATGTCGCTTAATGCCGACAGTTATGGTAGGAGGGATCTTTACAGGATAACCTTCCTTGGAGATGAAAAACCAATGGTTCAAAACAATGAGGACAATCTTATTGCATCTCATACGGTACCTATTAAAGAGGAAGTGAAAGCACAAATGGTTTCCATTATGGAGGCGCAGTTAACTATCTTGAAAGGAATCATTACAGATGCATTAACTCAAAAGCCGCTGGAAGCAACAATAGAGATTGTTGATAATCAAATGAACCAAGTAATAGCCTCTTTTACATCTAATAGTGCAACTGGCAAGTATCTGGTGAGTTTACCTGCTGGAAAGAATTATGGAATTGCAGTGAAAAAGGATGGTTATCTTTTTCACTCAGAGAATTTTGATATACCCAAAAACGCCGCCTTTCAGCAAGTAGATAAAGATGTTGAATTGAAGAATTTGACTGTTGGCAGTAAGATCGTATTAAAGAATATCTTTTTTGACTTCGATAAGGCAACATTGCGCCCGGAATCGACAAACGAGTTGCAACGATTAACTAAATTACTCAACGATGTGCCGACACTGAAGATTGAGATCTCCGGTCACACTGATTCAAAGGGAGCAAATGATTATAATAAAACGTTGTCAGATAATCGAGCGAAGGCTGTTGTTGACAATCTAATAAAAGCGGGCATCTCTACTAATCGTCTTGTGTTCAAAGGATATGGTGAAGAACAGCCAATTTCAACCAATGAAACAGAAGAAGGTCGTCAATTAAACAGACGAACAGAATTTAAAGTGATAAGCATGTAGGGTTTATCTTTCCGTTCTAACTTAAGCGGACATTGATTTCAATCTTATTTCTTGCTTAAATTTGTATGTGTTATTTGTTGCTTTATTCCTTGCCATTCTTGTTGGGATTTCTCTCGGTGTTGTTGGTAGCGGAGGTTCGGTATTGACACTCCCTATATTAGTCTATTTAATGGGTATAGACGCTGTTCTTGCAACTTCATATTCCTTGTTCGTTGTTGGTGTTTCTGCCATGATCGGTTCTCTGCGCTACTACCGAAAGGGTTGGGTTGATGTTCGTATGGTATTGATCTTCGGTATTCCTTCTATTATTAGTGTATATATTACAAGAGCGTATTTACTTCCTGCTTTACCAGTAGTATTCTTTAACTTGGGTTCATTTGAAATTACCAAATCGATGGCTCTTATGCTCTTGTTTGCTGTTTTAATGTTCGTTGCCTCTATCTCAATGATCTGCTCAGGTAAGTCAATGGAGCAGGACAAAAAACACAACAAGGAAACTAATGTGAAATTTCCGATTGTTTTGGCTGAAGGTCTATTGGTAGGCAGTCTTACCGGTCTAGTTGGCGCTGGAGGAGGTTTTTTGATCATTCCTGTTTTGGTACTTATGTCAGGCATGTCAATGAAAAGAGCACTTGGAACTTCCCTTCTTATAATTGCTGCAAAATCATTGATAGGTTTTGTGGGTGATATGCAAGTGGCCATGCCTATTGATTTTGTGTTTCTTTTCCAATTTACGGGAGCTACGAGCATCGGAATAATTGTGGGAAGTTACTTTTCTGAGAAAATTCAATCTGAAAAATTAAAAATTGCTTTTGGATGGTTTGTTTTGGCCTTTGCCGTGTTTATCCTCTTCAAAGAGTTTTTAAATTGAATTGACCAATATCATTTTTTAGCACTGAGTTTTATCTGAAATTTGAACTGAATTACAATTTTATAAAATAGCCATGCAAACACTTCGCGTAAGCACCGATGAAAAAGCATGGTGTATTACATATGACCTTTAAAGACAAATTATTTATATATGAAAATTGAACAGATCTATACAGGGTGTCTTGCGCAGGGTGCATATTATGTCGTTTCCAATGGTGAAGCTGTTATTATTGATCCTTTGAGAGAAATTTCTCCATATATCGAACGTGCCAAAAGAGATAATGTAAAGATCAAATATATTTTTGAAACGCACTTTCATGCTGACTTCGTTAGTGGTCATGTTGACCTGGCGAAAGCAACTGATGCAAAGATTATCTATGGTCCAAATGCAAAAACAGCTTTCAATTCGCACATAGCAAAGGACGGCGAATTGTTTTCGGTAGGAAATATAAAGATCAAGGTATTGCATACTCCTGGACATACTATGGAAAGCAGTTGTTTCCTGTTGATCGATGAAAATGGAATGGAATATGCACTTTTCTCAGGAGATACGCTTTTTGTTGGTGATGTTGGACGCCCTGACCTAGCTCAAAAAGCTGCGAATTTGACGCAGGAACAACTTGCGTCAACACTTTTTCATTCCTTGAGGGATAAGGTCATGACGCTCCATGATGACGTGATTGTCTATCCTGCTCATGGCGCGGGAAGTGCTTGCGGTAAAAATTTAAGTAAAGATAGAGTTTCAACTATTGGTGAACAGAAAAAGAGCAATTATGCACTTCGTGCTGATATGACAGAAGATGAATTTGTAAAAGAGGTGACAGACGGATTATTGCCTCCTCCCGGATATTTCGGAATGAATGTACAAATGAACAAATCCGGTTATGAAAGTATCGATTCGGTAATGAAAAGGGGCAATACACCTCTCTCTGTGAAGGCCTTTGAAACAGCCGCCAATGAAACCGGAGCTGTAATATTGGATACAAGAAATGCTCAGGTGTTTTCTGAAGGGTTTATTCCCAATAGTATCAATATTGGAGTAGATGGTCAGTTTGCGCCATGGGTGGGAGCTTTGCTTCCGGATGTAAATCAAGCGTTATTGATAATAGCAGAAAAGGGCAAGGAAGAAGAAGTGCTTAAACGATTAGCTCGTGTTGGATACGATAACGTTCTTGGTTACCTCGACGGTGGTTTTGAGTCATGGAAAGCGATGAACGGTGAAACTCAGGAAGTAGATCGGATCACAGCGGAAACCTTTGCTTCAGAGCTTAAAAAAGACACCATCGTGATCGATGTCCGTAAACCAGGAGAGTTTGAAGCTGAACATGTTGAAGGTGCTATCAATATTCCACTCGATTTTATCAATGAACAGATGGCTTCTTTTCCAAAGGATACCCCGTTTATAATGCATTGTGCAGGCGGTTACCGAAGTATGATCGCCGCTTCCATTTTGAAATCCAGAGGATACGACAATTTCCGTGAGGTTGCCGGTGGTTTTGGTGCGATAGCTAAAACAGATGTTCCAAAAACCAATTTTAGCTGCTCGTCGTCAAAATGATCAAAATTGATCATTCTCTGATTCATACTATTTACAGGTCACTTCCGTCGGACTCATCCAAATGGCAAAGGGGACATGCGCTTATAGTGGCTGGAAGTCGCGGTAAAATGGGAGCTGCGATTCTTTCAGCGTCTGCTTGTTTGCGAGCAGGTGCAGGATTGCTTACGATTCATATTCCTAAATCCGGAGAAACAGCGTTGCATGTATCATTGCCTGAAGCAATGCTGTCACTGGATGTGGATCCATCCATTTTTACGCTCATATCGGATGCGTCGAACTTTCAGTCGGTGGGGATTGGTCCCGGATTAGGGCGTGAAGAAAAAACACAGGAAGCTTTACATCAGTTGATTCGAGAATGCACTTCTCCCATGGTGCTGGATGCAGATGCACTTAACATCCTTTCCATGCATCCGCATTGGTGGGAGTATTTACCAGAAGGCTCAGTAATAACTCCTCATGAACGTGAATTTCAACGTTTAATCGGAAGAAACTGGCAAGATACAGCAGAACGGGATGCGCTTGCTGCTCAGTTTTCAAAATCAAAAAAGGTAGTAGTTGTTTTAAAAGAGCCACAAACCAGGGTTTTCTGTCCGAAGGGTACAGCGTATGTCAATACAACAGGAAATGCTGGATTGGCCAAAGCGGGTAATGGAGATGTTTTAACCGGAATAGTTACTTCGTTCCTCGCTCAAGGTTATTCCGCCGAAGAGGCAAGTCTGCTGGCAATATACATACATGGAGCTTCGGCAGATCGCGGAGTGAAATATCTCTCAAAGACGAGTCTGTTAGCAACGGATGTCATAAAACAAATTGGAGAAGTGTTTCTTGCGCTGGAAGATTAATCATCATCTTCTTCATCTTCATCATCAAAATTGAAGAAGCTCGCATTATCAAGATCATCCAGATCATCGTCATCGTCGAAGAAGCGGTTGTTCTTACCACTCTTTTTGTAGGCACTCATTTTTGGCTTTTTCGCCTTGCCTTCAGCATCTTTTTCTTTAGCTTTTTTATCCTTGTCCGGACCGCGATCTTTTTTTCGTTCTGTCTTGAAAGGATCTTCGACTGGCGTTGGAGGGGTGAAACCACCTGAATCACGGTTGTCAGGTCTTTCCGGACGTTCGGTGTTCGCTGGACGTGTATACGTGTTCCCTTGTTCTCTGTTGCGGTTGAAATCCGGACGATTCTCTCTTGGAGGTCTGTTGTCCGAGCGTTGATCACGGTTAGGACGGTTATCTGGACGCTGTTCAGCTTCTTTCACGGCAATAGGTCTTCCGTTCATAAGGGAACCATCCAAACCTTTGATAGCTGCGGCCGCCTCATCGCGGTCAGCCATTTCAATAAACCCAAATCCTCGTGATTTTCCTGTTTCTCGGTCGGTCGCCACGGTGGCTTTGATTACCGTTCCGTATGCCTGGAATGCTTGTTTTAACTGTTCACTTGTTATGTTAAAATCAAGCTTGGCAACAAAAATACTAGTCATATAAATGAAATAGCGTTGTTTAAGCTGAAGTAATTCTTATTTCAGCCGAAAATAGGACTTTTTTTGGACAGCAAAGAAAAAGGAGCATTATTTTTAGAAAAAAATATGAAAGCGATTGTTTTGGGTGCTACCGGTTTGGTCGGTAATGAGCTGCTTCAGTTGATGGAAGAGGATGCCCGATTTGAAAAGATCGAGTTGATCTCCCGAAGAGAAT
>JBIITO010000050.1:0-15855 GCA_044340465.1 Crocinitomicaceae bacterium
AACAGATAGCCTCCAAATCGTTTTCTATGTGTTCACCATTGCTCATTGCTTTGAAAGCCGTTTTGATCACCTTATCCGAGTTGGTGGTTTCAACTGTCCAAATTCCAGATGTGTCCAGGTTTTTTGTCTGATCGTTACTTTTCTCATCATCATCATTAAAGAACACCACTTGTTTGAATGTTTTCAACTTCTGATTGGCTTTAATCCATAAAAGCAATTGTCCGGTATATGGCGACATGCTTCCCGTCACATCACAGACAACCAGCATCTCTTTCCACGAACTGTTGCGAGTGAATACTTTAAGCAATGTTGAGTCCTCCGGTTTTGCGCGTCCATCAATCACGTCCATAATTTGCATGTTTTCCTCAGCATACGAGGGCATATGGCGGTAATAGATCACAAATCCATGAAAAAAGTTAGACATGGCGTTGGCATTTTTAACACCCGTTTGCTTGACCAATTGCCATTTTACCACCTGACTATTGAAGGCTTGCGGGAGAAATTGAAGCAATTCAAGAATGCGAAGACGATTGAGCTCAGTAAAATCAGCATCATGCGGATAATCTGAATAGACTAGATCCACTCCCACCACCGTTTGCTGGGTTAATTTCTTCAATTCATCCATATTTAAAATGGAATGATCTCCCGGATTCATCTTAAACTTCACAAAAGAAAAACCATTCGAATTAGGCTTGTATTTATCTACCTTCACCGTATCTCTGAAGAATATATACTCACGTATATTCATTTGGGCTAAAGCACTCATCCTTACCAAGGATAAACTCGCTACAAGTATCAGTATCGTTCTCATACCCCGAGAACTGCGCCAAAAAGAAAAAGTAACAGATCAGAAGCGAAGGATCAACTTCAAGTTGAATCTACGTTGTGTTAAATAGTTAGGCACCGAATAGTAGCGACCTTCCACATCCTGAATCCACTGTTTAGAAAGTACATTGTTGATCCCTAATAAATTAAACACCTCAAATGAAATAATTGCATCTGTAAAATTACGCGTCCAAAATGTCGAAGAAGATCGTTTTTTGTACATGAAGTCATAAGACATACCGATATCAACCCTGAAGTAGGATTTCATTCTTAAGGTATCCCTGTAACGCATCTGATCCGGCGGCCCATAAGATAACCTTGATCCAAATTGTAATCCCATCTGAACGCTGAAACTTTCATAACCCGGCATCCGATCCTGAACTAATGCACCAAAATTGAGCAACTGATCAGTTGGACGAGGTATATACCCCGGATAGATTGTCGCACTATCTACCACCACCTGATCCTCACTAAAGCCGAATATGATCTTCTCCCCAGCGGCATTGTAAAATTCTTTATAGGAATCATCAAGGATATTTTCTTTCGTGGACATGATTCCCATCTTGAAAAAAGATTCTATTCCCTCCACAAATTGCCCATAAACATTGAGGTCAAGTCCATACGCGTATGCCACAGCGTTGTTATCTGCGTAATAACGCGTACGAACATTATCAATTTCATAAGGATTCACATCCCAGAGATACTTATAGTAGGCTTCTGCCGTGAATTTAAATGGAACTTCTCTATCCCACATGTTGAAATAAATATCCGTGCCGGTAATTAAGTGAAATGACTTTTGTGATTTCACGTTCATGTTAAGATCTCCGATGAATGTTCTGAATTCGCGATAAAATGGAGGCTGATAGTACAATCCCGAGGCAAAACGGTAGCGTACATCACGACGCGTCACTTTACCTCTGTTCAACATGTACACACGTGGAAAATAGGTTATAGCAATCCTTGGCGTCAGGAAAAACTCATAATTGGCAGAGGTATAGCCGCTTCTCGCACCGACTGAAAGTGCCCATTTGGAATTCGACTCTCGAATCGTATCCATTTTTGATTCGACCACTTTACGAATCAGAAAACCTTTCTTTCGCACTGCATTGACAGCCAAATTTCTCTTGGTATTCGACCACGAGGCATTGATTTGGGAAAAGCCGGTTAAACGATAAGCACCCAGGGCCAACCTACCTTTTATAGTTTCATATAATTCCACTTCATTAGGAGAGGCCTGAGGCTGACTATATCCTGCAGAATCGATCATTTTCCATTCACTCAGTGTATCGCTAAACCGATCATGTTGAAAATTAGCTCCCCAAAGGAAAACATGATTTCGGAAGATTGTTTGCGCATCGTCCTTATAACCATTTTTCAGTTGATAACGCCCATTATGATACGTATTGACAATGGTTGCATTCAATCGATTTCGGGCATGAGTCAGAAAGGTTCCAATACCCAGAACAGCAATCGAATCTCCAAAATTCTCCTTCGACGGATCCTTCTCTAATTCGTTAATAAAATATTGTCCCTGAATATCATAATATTCTCGCTCGTCGGTATTAAAAATGGTAGCATACCAATCCAGATCAACTCTTTTGTTCGGTTTCCATTTGAGCGCAGTTCCTCCCATCATTGTTTGAAAACGTGAATTCTCCTTACCATCGAAATAGATCGTAAAGGAATACGCTTCATTGGCCGTACCGAAATCCGTTTTTTGGGTTTCAGGAGCAAAACGGTAATCATTACTTGAAAAGTGCCCGATCAATGACCATGTCAATTTTTCGGTAATGGCATAATTCGTAAGCAGCTGAGCATCCCAAAAGACTGGGTTGTAGGAACCTTTTGCAGGTAGCGAATTCAACAAATACCCATTGGCCCGATAACGTGCTCCTACAAGAAAATCAAACCTGCTAGAGGGAGCATGTTCTATGTGCGATTCCACCCCCAATAGTGAAGCCATTGCTGAACCTTTCAATGAAGCCGGTTTCTTGTATTTAATGTCCAACACAGAACTCAAACGGTCGCCGTATTGCGCATCAAAGCCTCCGGCAGAAAAACTGATTGATTCCACTAAGGCAGAATTGACAAAACTCATCCCCTCTTGCTGACCGGAGCGTGTCAAGAAAGGTCGATATATCTGAAAACCATTTACATAAACGAGGTTTTCATCATAACTCCCACCGCGCACATTGTAATTGCTCGTTAATTCATTGTTGGAAACTGCAGCTGTGGTGTAAACTAAAGAACGTTCGACACTACCCATCGGGATTTTCTGCAAGTCATATTTCGGCAACTTTGGCAACTCAAATGGATCTTGCCTGCGGGCTTCCACCTCAATTTCTACGATAGAAACAAAATTGAATTTAAGGTCCGGTAATCGCTGTGAGGGCTTTGATCCGATCTGATAACTTCTTTGCTCGGTTTGGTCATTCGCCTTGTAGATCAATTCAAGAGTACTATTGGAGGCTACGCGCAGCTCGAATTCTCCCTTTACACTAGTATATGTAAAAATGGAGCTATCCCATGCAACAGATATGAACACATTTTCGAGTGCTCTACCCTTTTTATCAGTGCATCTTCCGTTGACTAATGTTTCTTGTGAGTAAGAAAACACCCTGAGCATTAGTAAAGATAAACAGAGGATAAACCGCATGAAACAAAGGTAGTACTAGAAACGAAAGTGCCGCTTAATTATTTCACTCCATTAGAACTACCAGATCTGGATCAAACGGATCGATCATGGAATGAAGTTGAGCTATTCGATGATGGATCTTTCCATCCGGACACATGCTAAAAAGGTTCAGCACGCGCTCTTGCATAACACCATCCGGAAATAACTTCATAAAAAGTTGATCAATTGTATTGAGTTGAACTTCGTGGCGTTGTTTTATAGAGCGGGTCAGTTTTTCTTTCACGGAATCTAGCTGTTTAGTGAGTTTCACCAGCTCTGACTCGGCGTATTTATCCAGTCCCGCATCCACAGAGATAATCTTCGAAGCCAATTCATTTTTGAAGACTTCTAACGCATGTTCAACTGTGGAAAAATCCATCTCATCTGCAGCTTGTTCTTTCAATTTAGACTTTTTCAATGACTCTTTATCCTGAAACAGATCCTCCAACTGAAGATTTGCTTTATCCATTTTTTTCGAGCTGGTTGCATCTAAGTAAAGTATAGATGTGCGGGCCTGTATCAGCGGAAACGTGATATTCGCCTCATCAAAGACACCTTTCAACTGAACCCAGTAACTCAATTCTCCGACGCCGCCTACATAACACAGATTAGGCAGAATACTCTCCTGATAAAGCGGTCGCAGAATGACATTGGGTGAGAAACGTTCCGGATCATTTTCCAGCATTTCCAATGTTTCATCAAGAGACTTCACTCCTTCGTCTTTCAAGTAAAACCCATCTTGCTCTTTTAATATTCTTTCCCTATTTAATTCTTTTAAATAAAATAGATTGACTTCTCTTGATTTAACCTGAACTTTAAGTCCATTTTTTTGAATTGATCGACTTATATCTTCTACTTTTTGATGCGAAAAGCCTTCGGTCAGTTCCTTTTTAAACAGTGGAACAAAGCTTCTTTTGAATTCCTTATTGTCTCCATCCAAACAGATCAATCCGTACTGACCAAATAACAAATGTAAAAGCTTACGCATCGCCTCTGACTGCGTTTTACCGGAATAGCTTTCCAATACTCTATCAACATCTGCACCTTCCTTACCTTCAAATAAAGAACGAATCGTCGACTTTAGTACATCCATGCCATCTGTGGTCATTCGGCCCACAGCGCCCTGCTGATCTGTTTCCCAAGTCAATTTCCTACCAAAAACATCTAAGCTTCTCACCTCCTCCAGGTCATGGTCTTCCGAAGCCATCCAAAATAGCGGAACAAAATGGTATTCGTTGTATTTCTGATTCAATTCTTCGCATAAAAGTATGACATGAAGGATCTTGTAGATAAAAAACACCGGACCAGTAAACAACGACAACTGATGCCCTGTGGTAATTGTAAAGGTTTGCTCATTTTCAAGAGAGTCAATATTTTCAGACACTTTTGATGAATTCGTTAGGGAGGCGTATTGTTTGCGCAATTCAGAAACGAGGACCTTTCGTTTGTCATTTGTGAATTCACTTTTCTTTTCGCGAACTTGTTTTTCGAAATTTTCAATCGAAAACGTTCGATGTATGAATGGCAACAAACGTTCCTGATCGTAAGCAAAGAGATTTTGCTGGTCAGAAAAAAGTCCTGTCATACGCCTGTCAAAAGTAAATTTCTGCATTGAACAAAAATAAACAACCTTACGCAAGTGTACATTCTGAACGTCGATTTTCAATAAATGCAACCTTTACATCGTATATTTGCGATCAAATTAAATTACCAATGGAAGCAATCATCAACACCAACAAAGGAAGTATGCGCGTTGAATTATACAGCGAGGACACTCCGAATACTGTAGCAAATTTTGTAAAACTGGCGAAAGAAGGTTATTACAACGGATTGAAATGGCACCGAGTGATTCCAGATTTTGTCATTCAAGGAGGATGCCCAAACACACGCGAAGGGGCTACTGGAATGCCTGGAACAGGCGGCCCGGGATACAAGATCGATTGTGAATTGAGCGGAGGAAATCAATACCATGATCGCGGGGTGCTCTCCATGGCTCATGCTGGAAGAAATACTGGTGGTTCTCAGTTCTTTGTATGTCATTCACGCAACAATACCTCGCATCTTGATGGAAACCATACGTGTTTTGGAAAAGTAATTGAAGGCGTAGATGTTGTAGACGATATTCGCCAAGGGGATTCTATTGATTCTGTTGAGATCATCGAAGGATAAATCATTTACACAATTCATTCAAAGGTCCGCTTCACGGACCTTTTTTGTTTTCATCCAGGAAGTTTTGAACAATTCTTTTCCGACTGAAATCAAAGCGTTACATTTGTTTCAATGAGTGAATTCATTGTTTCAGCGAGAAAATACAGACCTCAGACCTTCGATACTGTCGTAGGTCAAAAGTCGATTACGAATACACTGAAAAATGCCATTAAAACAGGTCACTTAGCTCAAGCTTTCTTATTTTGTGGTTCACGCGGTGTAGGTAAAACGACTACTGCGCGTATTCTTGCAAAAACGATCAATTGTTTCAATCGTACCGAAAACATTGAGGCATGCGATCAATGTGACTCCTGTGTTTCCTTTAATACGGGCAATTCACTGAATGTATATGAATTAGATGCAGCCTCGAACAACTCAGTCGATGACATTCGCGGATTGATTGATCAGGTGCGTATCGCTCCTCAACTTGGAAATTATAAGGTATACATCATAGATGAGGTTCACATGCTCTCGACTTCGGCATTCAATGCATTTCTAAAAACATTGGAGGAACCACCGAAGCATGCGATCTTCATTTTAGCGACTACCGAAAAACACAAGATTATCCCAACCATTCTTTCGCGTTGTCAGATCTTTGATTTCGCTCGAATCAAGGTGAAAGATATTGCGGATCACCTGGCAACAGTTGCAGCAAAAGAAGGTATTACGGCTGATCCGGAAGCACTGCACCTTATCGCACAGAAATCGGACGGCGCACTACGGGATTCACTTTCAATCTTTGATCAAATAGTAACATTTTGCGGTAATAACCTGACGTACAAGCATGTGATCGAAAACCTTAACATGCTCGATTACGACTATTATTTCCGTGTAGTGGAGAGTGCTCAAAAAGAAGACATTCCATCGTCATTACTCCTCTTGAATGACGTCATAGAGAAAGGTTTTGACTCGCATAATTTTATCATTGGACTGGCTGACCACTTCCGAAATTTGCTTGTCTGCAAAGATATGAGAACAGCTGCTTTACTGGAAGTAGGCGAAACGGTAGAACAACGTTTTATTGACCAATCCAAACAAATCGACACTCCGGTCATTCTTCGTTCACTAGCTATTTTGAGCAAAGCAGATGTAGAATACAAATCCTCGAAAAACCAACGTTTGCTCGTTGAACTGGCACTCATGCAATTGTGTTCGCTCCGACAGGAGCAGGAAAAAAAAAATGGCTGACGGACCCCGTTGATATTCTCCCCTTTCCTGCACAAAACCTCCGCGAAAAAGTTCCAGTAGCCCAGAGAAACGTTGTCCCTGCAGTCAAACAACCGATTTTTATTCAGGCTCCTGAAGTGAAAGTTGCGACTGTGCCAACCGGTCAGCTCAATACAGGTAATGTATCGATCAAGAAGTTATTAGAGAAAAAGGATGAAGAAGCAGCTACGCATTCGCTTAGGGAAGACCTTCCTAAAGAATCCTACAGCTTTGACCAAATAAAGATGTTGTGGCGACGTTATGCCTTTCAATTGAAAGAAAAAGGACTGGAAACCTTCTATAACGCACTGATCAAACGCGATCCAATTGATTCCGGCGAACATATTTACGTTTTGGAACTTGATAATCAAATCCAGATCGACTACATCAATCCTCACCTCTCTGACATGGTGGATTACCTTCGAAAGGAATTAAAAAACTATCTGATACGTATTGAACTGAAATTGAGCGAAAATCCCGAGGAAGAAGTAAAATTCCTTACCGGAAAGGATAAGTTTGCTGCGCTTGCCAGAAAGAATCCGAATCTGCACACGCTGAAAAATCTGTTTAATCTCGACATCGAGTTCTGATCAGAACTTTACACGCAGTTGCACCGTAATATCCGATTTTCTATTTCCATTGATCTGCTCAGCACCTGAGCTGATTACCGAACGGTTATTGTAAATGAAATTTCCATAGCGCAACCAAAGGTCAAAGTGCTTAAGGAAGGTATAACGAACTAACACATACGCCCGACTTCCCTGATAGAAATAGGAAGGCACTGCAAATACATACAAAGCGTTGTTCTCATAGGTGTAAATGCGGGTATCGTAGCTATCCGTATCAAACAAGGCATAGCGCAACGAAAGATCGAAAGGTAGATTTTTGGGTTTAAACAAAATATCCTGTGTAATGATCAATCCATTTTCATGCAGAGAATTGGGACGATCAATGGTCACATATTCGATCCGTGATTTAATGGTAAAGAATTCGCTTACAGTATAGCTCAGGTTCAAGCGATAATTTCTTTGAATCACATCCTCGATTGAAGTCACCAAACCTATTTGTTCCCGTGCATTTTTTTGACGCATTTGTTGCCTGAAACGCGCATAAATTTCAAGTTGTTTATTTGGTTTGTAAGTTGGCTGTATCAGGAATTCGTTTCCAGAGGAAGGGGCATCTACCTGATATTTCATCCAGGGAAAGCTGAATATATCAGCGTAGGAACTTATGGACCAGACTGGACTCAGCTTCACTTTCAGTCCGGCATACAATCCGTTTTCATTTTGGGTATTGCTTCCTTCCGAAAATCCATTATTATAGAATGTCTGATAACCTCTGTCGTAATCTCTATATAGTAAACTAAAAGAGGCCCGGGAATCAAGTGAAAACAATACCCCGTGGAGATGTGCCCAGGAACCGTTGTAGGAAGAACGAGATGACTCGCCGAAAAAATTAAAATTCTTTATCACATATGAATAGTCCGCGCTTAATGAAAGAAATTCCCTTCCTCTGAAATCGAATTGGTTATATGGGGCAATAGATTTATTAAAAACCTTATCATAGCCTTGGTAAACACCAGCAACACCCATTTGGAAATTCCGCTGACGAAAGCGCAAATTGGCCCCTGCAATCTTCTCTGTTAGTGCGTCTTTTCGATCGATCTCCGTGTTCGTTCGATGTAAACCAGTCAAATTAATGGATGAAACGAATTCCAGGTCATCATACAAAGAATCCGAAAGCACCGCCGCATCGACTTTCTTCAGAGATCCGAACGCCAGTAAAGACAATGGACCAACTCCAAGGTCTATGGCTGCACCACGCATGAAACGTGTTTCATCAACCGATGTGTAAGGCCTTATAGGATTCGCGCTGCGCTTTACATTCGTAACATCGGCCGTTTTACCGAAAGCATAGCCCGACCAGAAATTCAGTCCTTGTCCGATCTGTACCTGATAACCCCCTAAAGCAATTGCCTTCAGGTATTTACCTCCTTTAAAGAAGGCATGAGCGGAATAGAAATCAAATCCTTTTGGCTGTGATCCTTTGAAAAACTCTTCACCTGGATCTTTATCTGCAGTTATTCCCATACTCAGATTGGTACGATAACTATATCTAAATCGCGAATAATAATGATCCGCATTTCCATAATAGTAGGAATTACTGCTTTGCAGCACGGAATCCGAGACGGACTGGTAGCCCTGGTAGCCACTTTTTTGTTCGGGTACACGTTGATATCGGGCATACCATTCAAAATTACCCTGTTTGATAGCTTCCTTAAAAGAAATATGCAAGTTATCCAGGCGATCATCGACGCGCACGAACGGTAATAACAACTGTATTGTTTGGAGATCCCAATATTCTAAACTTTGAAGCTCATAGACGGTGATGAGTTTACCGTACAATTTGATGTGCAACAGAAGATCAGAGATTTGAATATCGGTAAGGAGATTTAATTCCTCCAACTCTTCGGTCGAAGCACCGTTGAGATTTAGCGGGTACTCGTAATAATAATTCAACGCTTCCGTTAAATTGGTTAAATCCATGTCCTCCGATTCGAGTTGTTCTGAGATAAACTCGATACGTTGTTGTATGATATCATTCTTTTCCTGTGCATTAACCTTCGTAAAAAGACCTGCAAACATGAGGAGAAAAAGATATCTTAATGAACGAAACATTTATTTACCAGTGAAGGTAAGACCAAAATGCGGCGACCAACCCAATTGCTGATGGTGAGCACTACCCAGATCCAACTGAAAGGATTTCATTTTGTGTCCAAACCCAAATGTTACCTCCACAGGCTGTGTAGCCACTCCCGCTCTAAAATAAAATGACCTGGCCACCATGTAATCGAGGCCTGCTTTCAGTCGCAAGGCATATTCGAGGTTCTTCTCTGCTTCGGCAACAACCGTTAATTTCCCAGAAAACACATAGCTCGTTCCCAAACGCATAATTGTCGAAAATCGATCATCTTCAAACACTGAAAGTTTTGCGCGCCCAAGGTTGAACACACTCATGCCCACACTCCATTGATCAGTCAAATGACCGAGTATACCAAATTCAGCCGTAAGCGCTTGCTTGGAACCATAAGCTTCAATGAGACGTAACGTTTGGTAATTCATCTGTACACCAGCCATGAACTTCTCACTTAACTTCATACTGTAGCCCAAACCGCCACGGAAGGTCCTGAAATGGGTGTAACCGTACGATTGAGCGCCTAAAGAAATCACTCCTTTTTTCAAAGGCTGTATATATACAAAACCCTGTGATTGTAACTCACGGAGCAAAAAACGGTTTTCATAAGAAACCCCGATAGCCATTTTAGAAACATCTGCCAAAGCACCCGGATTATGATGAAAAGACCAAGCATCAGATAGCGCTACCGCTGCATTGGCAATGGAGTTTGAACGTCCACCCACCGGTAACCACCCCTGCGACAAAATGCAAAAAGGAATACTAACGATTATAAGAAGAGTCGATTTCAGAGTGGTCAAATTTAGCTTTTTTTGATCATCTCAGCATTCGAAGATTTGATAATTTGAAGATATGAATTTTAAGATGTGACGCCGTACAGATAAGCGTTCAAATAGTAAAGCGTCAAACATTTAAATCCTCAAGTCGCTTGAATTCCTCCGCATCACTGAGCAAATAAGGTTCTTGTAAATTCAGCATATCCATTATGCGAAGTATCTCAGGATACTGTTCTGCCTTCACTAAATGTGACATCACACGTGCACCGATGAGCTGAATCTCGCGAAAATTGCGATCATCCAAAATCTCATAAAAAGATCGGTTGTTACTTAATTTTCGGTATTGAGGAAAGTCTGTATTTTTATATTCCATGTTCTAAAAATACAACGGTAACTCATTATACTGCATGACCAAAAAAGAAAAAGCACAATACATCATGGAAGAATTGGAAAAGTTGTATCCTGAAACTCCTATTCCACTGGATCATTCTGATGCTTACACCTTATTAATTGCTGTACTTCTTTCCGCACAATGCACAGATGAACGGGTAAATAAGATCACACCTACTCTCTTTGCTAAAGCCAAAACACCACAGGAAATGATCAACCTCTCCGTGGTTGAGATTCGCGAGATCATTAAACCCTGTGGACTTTCGCCCAGAAAATCGCAAGCAATCTTTGATTTGTCGAATATTATTCTGGATAAACATGCAGGTATTGTACCTGACAGTTTTCATGCCTTGGAGGAACTTCCCGGCGTAGGACATAAAACAGCTTCCGTTGTGATGTCTCAAGCTTTTGGTGTTCCCGCATTTCCAGTAGACACGCACATTCACCGGCTACTTACACGCTGGGGAATCACCTCAGGAAAGAATGTAGAGGTAACGGAGCGTGATGCGAAAAAACTCTTCCCAAAAGAAAAATGGAATAAACTACACCTACAAATCATATTCTACGGTCGGGAATATTCTCCGGCGAGGAGTCCTAAACGCGAAAAAGACTATATCACCTCAACCATTGGTACTAAAAAAGCGTTAGCTGAATTGTTGTAAATGTGCATCTCCCTAATCATAATTCTCATCAACTTAATTGCTGAAAACCATTTCCTCCGTCAAGTGTTCTAACGGAAATCGTGCATGGGAGGAATTCTAGTTATACCTGTCTTCGCTCTTGTCTGTCAAATCAACTAAACATTATAAAAGTTGGGGTTATTAAAATGCTTTGATCGATACTATTTAAGCGCATGTTTATCAACACTTACAATTCATCTGAACCCTCTTTTATAATTGAGTCCAAATCTTTTGGTTATGTCGATAAAAACTCGTCCTTCAAGCCCTTATAAAATAGAATCCGGAAGTAATACTAAATATGACCTTTTGTTGGATATCATTAGTACAACAAGTACTCAAGTAAACATTTATATTTGTCTAAATGTATTGCTTTTATGATTTATAAAAGGTGTTCTAGATAACTATTTCTTAGGCAAAAAAGAGAACAACATGATACTGTTTCTGCGATGCTTTCGAAAGAATAGATAAAAAACAACGAAGTGATGAATTTACAAGAATTACAAATTTTAGAAAGCCTTATCGTCATGGTTAGCTATGTCGCTATTTTCTTTCTAATCAAAACAATCATCAATAGCACACTCAAGCAAACGCATCTTGAGCGGGCTCGACGAAAGATTATCATCAAAGGATTGCACTTATTCACCACTATTATTGCCGTTACATTCCTTGCAGGGATTTGGGGTTTCAAGCAACATGAAATAGCGGCTTTTGCCAGTACTATTCTCACTGCATTGGGCATCGCCTTTTTTGCACAATGGTCCTTACTTTCAAATATCACCTCGGGAATAATTCTCTTTTTCAATCATCCTCTTAAGTCGGGAGATACCATTCGGGTACTTGACAAAGATTGCCCGTTCGAAGGAGAGATCACTGGTTTGACCTTCTTTTTTGTGCATTTGAGAACAGTGAACGGAGAGATTATTACCATTCCAAACTCTCTTGTACTTCAAAAGTCCATATCGGTTGTTGAGCGGAAGTAAGAACAAGTTATCAACCCATGCTATTCACCGTTCTTATCCACGAAAATAAAATCATCCTTTGAAGATTGACATTTTTTTATGTAAAATTGGGTTGTTTGCCTTATTGGTATTTCTTTCATTTGATCTACTCAGTCAAACGGACAGCTCACACCACTCATCAAAAAAATTCCTGGGAATCTCCCCATTAAGTGATACCCTATCTGAAGAAAAGAACGGAATCTTCGTACTTCCTCTACTCTATTACACCCCGGATACGCGTTGGGCTGCAGGCGCCGCGGGGGTGTATTATTTCAAGTTCAAACCAAAATCTGAAAGTGAGGATAAAACACGTATGTCTTATGTCCAGTTTTTAGCAGACTATACCCAAAACAGCCAGCTAGACCTATGGACCACATGGAATATCTTTACCCGAAATGAGAATTATCTGTTCAAAGGTGATCTTCGTTTCCGGGATTTTCCTGATCGTTTTTACGGTTTAGGAAATACCACTACAAAAACAGGCGAAGAACGCTACAGTTACAGACTTTTTCAATTGAAATCCTTGCAATTAAAAAAAATCAGACCCGGACTATTTGTTGGCTTTGATTACGAACTTGAGTATGAACACAACTTCCAATATACCTCGGGCGGAAAATTAGCAGATGGAACTATCACCGGTTACAAAGGCGCATTAGGTTCAGCTTTAGGCTTTGTCAGCGTGCTGGATACACGAGACAATATTATCAATCCATACAAAGGCACATTGGCAGAAATCTCGAGTTATTTTTTCTTGAGACCCTTGGGTAGTACTTTTGGTTTTATAAACGTTAACGGTGCCTACCAACGCTATTGGCAAATAAAACGAAAACATATACTCGCATGGCAGACGAAAGCCCGTTTAACCTTTGGAGATGTTCCGTTTTTAGATCTTTCCACTCTTGGTAACGACGATCTGTTGAGAGGCTATCCAAAAAATCGTTTTCGTGATAATCACTTTGTGGGAACTCAACTGGAATACCGCATCCCTCTTTTCTGGCGTTTTGGCGGTGTTGCTTTTGCCGGAGCCGGTGATGTTTTTGGACCGAATTCCAATCTTCAATTGAAGCACTTGAAATATTCTATTGGAGGCGGTTTGCGTTTTATCGTTAATCCAGCAGAGCGTTTAAATATTCGTCTCGATTACGGTTATGGAAAAGAAGGAGGCTACTTCTATTTCATGGTGGCGGAGTCATTTTAGTTCTCATTCGGCCTAAAAAAGTATTCTGCGATCACTATATTTTCGTATCTTAAGGTAACCAAAACCTTACCTATGAAACAATTAAACGTGACTCGTTCGGAAGCAACTAACTTGCTTTTTGTGAAGCATTCATTCGACCAAGAGCTTTACAGCAAACTCAAATCCCTTCCACGCATTCAATGGAATAACGAAAAGAAATCCTGGCAACTTCCCGACGAACCGCAAAGTATTCGTCTCCTTCTCGCAGAGTTTCGAGGAGTCGCATGGGTAAATCTAGATTCAGTAAAAAAATCGAAAACTAATACTCTCAAGACTGTAGAAAATTCCGCTTTGAACGTCATCGAATCAAAATTGACCGAGTTAGGTGAAGAGCAAAAAGTACAGCTCCTTCATTTTGAAAACTACCTTCGTTCAAAAAGATATAGCCCGAATACGATCAAAACCTACAGTGATTCGTTGAGGACTTTTTTCAGGTTTTGTTCAGAAAAACCCATCGATGAATTGGATACTGACGATGTGATCCGATTCAACAATGACTATATTTTGAGAAAAGGATTGTCTTCGAGTTTTCAAAACCAGGTGATCAATGCCATTAAATTGTTTTACCGGAAACGTTTCAACAAAAACATGGAGCTCGACAATTTGCACCGGCCAAGGAGCGAAAAACGCTTGCCAAATATACTCAGTAAAGAAGAGGTCAAAGCGATTCTTGAAGCACCTGTAAATTTAAAACACCGCGCGATGCTCAGCTTGATCTATGCATGCGGTTTGCGAAGAAGTGAATTATTGAATTTAACATTGAAAGATGTGCAATCAGACAGAAATTTACTTTTCATCAGGCAATCCAAAGGAAAAAAAGATCGGGTTGTTCCGCTTGGTGATAAACTTATTGAAATGCTTCGATCGTATTACAAAGCCTATAAACCTAAAATCTGGCTGTTTGAAGGACAAATGGGTAATAATCAATATTCTGAAATGAGTCTAGCAAAGGTACTGAAGCAAAGTGTACAAAAGGCATCTATCAAAAAACCGGTTAGTCTGCATTGGTTGAGGCATAGCTATGCAACACATCTTTTGGAAAGTGGCACAGATTTAAGATACATCCAAGAGCTACTCGGGCATTCAAGTTCGAGAACTACTGAAATCTATACCCATGTTAGCACCAAGAATTTGCAACAAATCCGCTCACCATTTGATGATTTGTAAAAAACGTTTATATTTAACATATATACTAAAGGTGTTCATACAGAACAGACTAATGCAACTAAGATTACTTTTGGTGTTGTTATAAGTAAGTTAGCAGGCATATTAAAAACCGACACAGATGGACGACAAAGAAATCGATGCAATAAAATTACATGTAGCGGGTGCAACAGTTCGACACACGACACCATTTGACGACTTAAAATCTTTTAAAAATGACTTTGAATTAACGCAAGACTTCATAGACAAATGGGTAATTCCATTTTATATGAACATAGGTAATTTGGACAACGATTTGATAGACAAATTGACTTCTATTAAAAACGAAATTACAACTGACATAATTCAAAAGAATCTTGGCGACTTCGATTGGCGGACAAGGCAGACAGGAGCGTTTTTTTCAGCAATTACTAACCAGACGCAGTTCATCGACATTATTGGAACTCATTTATTGAAAAGTGAAGTCTCTTATGCTGGTGCAATGTACTGCAAAGTCCTTGTTTCCTTTAATACGACAAAGTGTGTTGATTATTTAAACTTGTATCTGGATTATTACTTAACAAAGCCTGACCTATGGTTTGACCAAAGTGAAGCAATGGAAGCTATCCTTCTTCTTGACAAATTAAACTCAACAAATCATTTTGAAAGACACATTATCAATTGGACAGAATTCATAAAGAACAAACCATATTGGGAAAAAGAAATAAAAACGGACAACTTAATTGAACAATTGACAATCATAGAAAAAATAAAAAAATACGCCTGCTAACAGCACCTACCCAAAAGGCGGGGTTTTGTGCTCAAAAGACAGATTTGTGGTGAACGAAACTTTTGTACTTTTAATCAACATTTGTGGTAAATCGCCCGCCCTTCGGGTAGCTGCAAAACGTTAGCAGTAATGCTATGACTACCAACTTCAACGACAATGAAAAGAGTAAAAAGTATAATATTGACTACAATAGTTTCACTAACAATTATGTCGTGTGCGACAAATAAAAATATG
>JBIITO010000144.1:0-4810 GCA_044340465.1 Crocinitomicaceae bacterium
AAACCCATTAAACACAAAATCTACGCGCTTGGTGTTCTTTGTTTTCAAACTCCAATCAATCACCGTGCCTTCCGGAACAGTCATGTCACCAGCATTCTCGATCGTTTCATCTGTTCTTCCCAGATAGGAAGGGTAGTGGAGTCTTGCTTGAAGTTTGCCAATCGCTGACTTACCGAATACTTTAAAAGAATACTCTGAACTTTCAAATTCGTTTGCTTCAAAACGAAACGTGCCGGATACTGATGGCTTCTTGATTGTACCGACATAGGCATTTCTTCCTGTACGTGTCATGAGAAATTTGCCATTCTCACTGATCAGATAAACCTGCTCCGGTAAATCCTTTCCTTCCAGCGAAAGTTTCACTGGAAGATCTTCTCCTTCTTCCACATCCGAAAGTTCAGAGATCAGCTTAAATGTAAATGGCGCTTCCGGTTTAAATTCCTCCGAATAGTTCACAACACGTGTTGTTCCCTCTCTGAAAAGCTCTGGAGCTGCCACACCTATAACCACAAACAAAACAAAAAGAGGCAAGAGGTATCGTACATATTTACGATTTTCCTTCAGATCAATCGCTGACGTGAATGGAATAACATTTAAACTGTTTGAACGCTGGAGGACACTGGCTTTAATCAATTCAAGATTACCAGTTTGGGATTGAAGACTTTCATTCAATTGAAGTGTATTCCTCAATCTGTCAGAAATTTCAGGAAAGAATTTGCCTATTATGTCCGATGCCTGATAACGGTCTATGCGTTTTCCAAACGAATACAATTTCGAAAGTGGCACTAGTAAATAAAACACAAGCAAATAGATGTTTACTCCCAGAAAAGAGAAAAATAAGACCGCCCTTGTGACTGTTCCAAAACGTCCTACAAATTCTAACGTGGTAGTGAAGAGATAAGAAACCAGAAAGAACAATG
The DNA here is from genome assembly GCA_044340465.1 of Crocinitomicaceae bacterium. Taxonomy (GTDB): domain Bacteria; phylum Bacteroidota; class Bacteroidia; order Flavobacteriales_D; family Crocinitomicaceae; genus M0103. Next base: position 921 of record JBIITO010000144.1, read on the forward strand.
TGAACAACAGGGCTCCTTTCACCATTTGGTTCTTGTAGAACTTCCGTATGAAGGCATCAATTTGGGCAATTAGTTGATCGTAAGCGCTCATTATTTCTCGTCTAACATACTAAGTTAGTATATCCTGATTAAAACGAAGAAACGTTTTAAGCGTAACAACTTACAACTAATGTTAAATGCGGTTCAATGTTGGACCCAGCAGACTCATTCAAACTGCTTATCTTTGCGCAAAATTGAATCTCATGTCCAACAAACCCGTCCGTGTACGTTTTGCTCCGTCTCCAACAGGACCCCTTCATATGGGAGGTGTTCGAACAGCATTGTACAACTATCTTTTTGCAAAAAAGAATTACGGTACTTTTCTGATACGTGTTGAAGATACTGATCAAACACGCTTTGTTCAAGGAGCACAGGAATACATTATGGATGCGTTGGCGTGGTGCGGGATTATGCCAACAGAAGGGCCTGGAATTGGTGGAAAGTATGGTCCGTACGTTCAAAGTGAGCGCAAAGAGCTTTACCGTCCATTCGCCGAACAATTGGTAAGAGAAGACAAGGCTTATTACGCTTTTGATTCTGCTCAAGAATTGGATGAAATGCGTGAAAAGGCCAAACAGATGGGAATGCCTAACTGGCAATACAACCAGATCACGCGCACCACTTTAAAAAATTCTTTGACCTTGCCTCAAGATCAAGTGGACGCGTTAATCCAGAGTGGAGCCCCATATGTGATCAGAATGAAAATGCCACGAAATGAAGATATTCGATTCGAAGATATCATTCGTGGTTGGGTAGTTGTGAATACGAACAATCTAGATGATAAAGTTCTATTCAAAAGTGATGGCATGCCCACCTACCATCTAGCGAATATTGTCGACGACCATTTGATGGAGATCAGTCATGTGATTCGCGGAGAAGAATGGCTTCCGTCGGCTCCTTTACACGTTATGCTATACCGGGCTTTTGGTTGGGAGGTACCTCAATTTGCGCATTTGCCTTTGCTGTTACGTCCGGATGGAAACGGCAAACTCTCCAAGCGTGATGGCGACCGTTTAGGTTTTCCTGTATTTCCAACAGACTGGACGACCTCCGAAGGAGAATTATACTCCGGTTACCGTGAAAAAGGATATTATCCGGAAGCATTCATTAATATGCTTGCCTTCCTTGGATGGAACCCAGGAACACCTCAAGAGATCTTCTCACTAGATGAACTCGCAGATGCGTTTACTCTTGATCGCGTATCCAAAGCAGGAGCAAAGTTTGATCCTGACAAAACACGTTGGTACCAACAACAATACTTGCGATCAAAATCGAATGAAGAACTTGCCTCTCAACTAAAAACTCAATTTAACCGACCAGAAACGAATGATGTTTTAGCGGAGGTGTGTGGTATGATGAAAGAGCGCGCAACATTTATTCAAGATATTCTTACAGAAGGCGCCTATCTTTTTGAAAAACCTGTTAGCTATGATGATCAAACCGTCTCCAAGAAATGGAAAGATGACAGTGCGGCTTTAATGAAAGAGTGGATTTCCATTTTAGGGGATTTATCTGATTTTTCTCATGAACCAATCGAAAAGGCGTTCAAAGAATTCATTTCTTCGAAAAATTTAGGAATTGGAGCCGTGTTGCCATTATTCCGCTTGTTGATCACTGGAACAGGTATGGGGCCAAGTATGTTTGAGATAGCTCAATTCCTTGGAAAACAGGAATGTCTGTCGAGAATGGAAGCTGGAATCCTTGCTGTTGAAGCGCTAAAAACAAACGCGTGAAACACACAATCGAGGTCAATGGTATAAAACTCTATGCCTTTCACGGCTGTTTGCCAGAGGAAGAAAAAATTGGAGGAAACTACATTGTTGACGTTATGTTAAATACAGACTTCGCGGAAGCAGCACAACACGACACGCTGTATCAAACAATAGATTATGTAGATGTGAACCGCATTGTTTCCGAGGAAATGGCGATACGTTCCAAACTGATTGAGCATGTTGGACAACGAATCGTAAACAGATTACGATCTGAACTAACTGGAATAACTTATTTAAAAGTTCGCGTCACTAAAATCACTCCACCCATAAATGGTGATGTTGATAATGTGGCTATTGTGATTGAAGAAAATGCATAATTACGGAAAGTAAGTTCTCTTTTAACTATCAAATTTTACTACATTTGCATTTCAAAAAAGGTCTCGTGGCCGAGAGGCTAGGCACCGGTCTGCAAAACCGTCTACAGCGGTTCGAATCCGCTCGAGACCTCTGTATTTCCCCCGGCATTTGTCGGGGGTTATTTTTTACACTATGTTGATAGGCGAGGATTTTGAAAAAATACACATCACTCTGTTTGGTTTGGATATTTTAGAACCGAACGTGTTCCTAAGCGATCTTTTTATGTGCATTATAAGTCTGTACTGTGGTTGGAGGCTGTTAAAATCACAAAGTAGAACTTCTTTCAAACAATGGTGGATCCGTTTCTTTTTTCTTTTCGGAATAAGCACTTTAGCTGGTGGATTCGGACATGCGCTTTATCATTACTTTGGGAATTCAGGAAAACTCTTTACTTGGATAACAGGAATCGTTTCTATCTATTTTATCGAAAGAGCCATGACAGAAGCCTGTCCTACTATCGCATTTAAAAGAAAACTTAAGTTATTTTCATTGGTAAAGCTACTTATTATATTTATCGTATTCTTTAGTATACTTTTCTTAGGGCCTGTAAATAAAAACCCCGAAATCCCATTTCTGCCTGTGGCTATTAACACAATCATTGGCGTGAGCTGGTTTGCCGGTTATTATGCTTACAAACTCTCAAAGACTATTAAAAGTGAGTTTAAATATATTTTTATTGGTGTCTTGATTATGTTGCCGAGTGCATTTTTCTTTCTGGGGAAGATCAATCTCCATCCCTGGATGGATAAAAACGATACGTCACATGTGTTGCTCACGATAGGTATCTTTTTTTTTATGATTGGAGTAGAAAAAATTTCCCAAGAAAAATTTAGAATCGCTTGAAATACGTTTTCAAAAAGGATGGATATAAATATTTATTAACAGGATATTTTATCAATCCTGTTTTGGTGTCTTCCCCCTTCAAAGGAGGTATCTAAAAAAATAGATACCATCTCGATTGCTTCTTTTACAGTAACAAATCTTGCAGGTAAAGCTATAATATTGGCATCATTGTGTAACCGTGCAAGTTCAGCTATCTCCTTATTCCAACATAATGCACTCCTTACACCTTGGTGTTTATTCGCTGTCATGTTTATTCCATTACCTGATCCACATATCAATATTCCCATCATTCCAGGATTGTTCTCTACCATTTCAGCAACAGGATGTCCATAATCAGGGTAATCAATACTTTCTGTTGAATGACAACCAAAATCTTCTACTTCTATCCCTTTTTCTTGAAGAAAAAGCTTAATTTCTTCTTTCAATTCATATCCAGCGTGATCCGCACCAATTGGAACAATCTTTATACTCATATTATTCACTTTTTACAAAGTTAATGCTTATCAACAAACCACTTAACTTTTACACATTGATGGGTGTTTTATATTTTTAATTAATTAATTTTCAACTTTTTAATTTTAAAGTTATTTACAGAATTAGGCTTTAGTTTAGTTAATTGTTGTGAATAAAAGTGAACATCTTTTACTTGTCAGTTGTGAAAACTTGTATATACAAATAGAATATTTTCAATAGCAATTAAATTAGTAATGCATTATATAGAAGTTTTACATAACTAATTGACAAATATTAATATTTCGAAATAATATAATTTATACACGTTAATTGTTATGAACATAAAATTAACTAATTAGATTTCAATCTGATTTAAAGTCTTTTAACAAGAAATTAGTGTGTTAATACATTTTTAATAAATGATTT
>JBIITO010000003.1:0-50697 GCA_044340465.1 Crocinitomicaceae bacterium
TCTTAAGTCTAAAAGTCTTTTGTCTATTGTCTCAAGGTCATTTGTCTAATCATCAATTCCTCAAAATCTTTCCAAATTTCACCAAGGATTCCAATCGTTCCATTGTCTTGCGCTCGGCGCACAATTCTACAAAGGCTCGTCGTTCCAAATCAAGTAAATACTGTTCGGAAACCACGGTGTTTTCACTTAAGTCGCCTCCGCAGAGCACAAAGCCTAATTTTTCCGAAATAACACGATCATGGTCAGACATGAAATTTCCGGAGAGCATCGAATTTGCTCCAACGTATACAATTCCTAATCCTTCCTGACCCATCACGGTGATGTTCTTTTCGCGCTTTGGTGCAACATATCCTTTCTCAGCAAGTTCTAGTGCAGCTGCCTTTGCACGAGCCAATTGATGATCGCGACTCACCACCACTTCATCTGTGCCCGGTCTTAAGTATCCTAGATCGAATGCTTCATAGGCAGAAGTCGAAACTTTGGCTTGACCGATCGTTAAGAAACGTTCCCGCATGCGGTTGATCTTGATGTCGCCCTCTTTTAATTCTTCGGAAAGTCGTTTAGCAAATTCTTTGGTTCCACCGCCGCCCGGAATCACACCAACACCGAATTCTACGAGTCCCATGTAGAGTTCTGCGTGAGCAACTACTTTATCTGCATGCATTGACATTTCACAGCTGCCGCCCAAGGCAAGATTGTGCGGAGCTACCACCACAGGAATATTTGAATAACGCACCCGCATCATGGCATCCTGGAATGCTTTCACGGCAAAGTTCAACTCATCAAAATCTTGTTCGATCGCCATCATAAAGATCATTCCGACATTTGCGCCTGCCGAGAAATTCTGTCCGGTGTTGTAAATAACGAGTCCTTTGTATTCTTTTTCTGCAAGGTCTATCGCACGATTCATTCCTTCGATCACGCCTCCGCCAATCGTATTCATTTTGGTGTGGAATTCGAGATTCAATATGCCATCGCCCAGATCAACCAGCGTAATATCCGAGTTGCCCCATACCTTATTCTCACTTCTCAACGCATCAAGGATGATCAGATCCTCGGTACCTGGAATCGTTTTGTAGGATTTCGAAGCAACATCGTAATACAACTTCTGTCCTTTTTCCAGCTTGTAGAAAGAGGTGAATCCGCTGTTTTTCATTTCTGAGATCCAATCTGCAGCTTTTTTGTTGACATCACCAATAAGTTTCAGTCCCTGATCTATACCAATGATATCCCACGTTTCGAAAGGACCGAGTTCCCAACCAAATCCTGCTTTCAATGCATCATCGATCTTGTATAGATCATCCGTAATCTCAGGCAGACGATTGGAGACATAGGCAAACAATCCACCAAAGAGCTTTCTGTAAAAATCACCCGCCTTATCCATTCCGGCAAACAACATTTTGGTACGTTGTTTCAGATCGTCAATCGGCTTGGTCATTTCGAGCGTGGCAAATTTTACCTTTTGGGATGGACGGTATTCCAATGTATTGAGATCCAACGAATGGATCTCACTTTTTCCATCTGCTGTTTTCATCTTTTTATAAAAACCCTGACCTGTTTTCGAACCGAGCCATTTGTTCTCCACCATTTTGGATATGTATCCAGGTAGTTCAAATAATGCTTTTTCTTCATCATTCGGACAATTTGCCTTCAACCCATTGGATACGTGAACCAAGGTGTCTAAACCGACCACATCGCAGGTTCTGAACGTAGCTGATTTTGGTCGTCCGAGCACAGGTCCGGTTAATTTGTCTACTTCTTCAACAGTTAATCCAAGATCACTGACGGCATGAAATAAGGCCATGATGGAATACACGCCCACGCGATTCGCGATGAAAGCAGGTGTGTCCTTGCAAAGTACCGTTTTCTTTCCGAGGATCTTTGCGCCATAATCCATCAGGAAATCCACAACGCCCTGATCCGTTGAAGGGGTAGGAATGATCTCTAATAATTGCAAGTATCTTGGTGGATTAAAGAAGTGCGTACCGCAGAAATGTTTCTTGAAATCTTCGCTCCTCCCTTCCAGCATCATATGAATCGGAATACCAGAAGTATTGGAAGTGATCAGAGTTCCTGTCTTTCTGTGTTTTTCCACTTTTTCAAATACTTGCTGTTTGATGTCCAAACGCTCCACGACCACTTCAATAACCCAGTCGCAGGAAGCGATCTTTTCCATGTCATCATCGAAATTCCCTGTTGTAATTCGTTTGGAAAATGACTTTCTGTAAATAGCCGAAGGATTCGATTTGAGCGTGCTGTCCAATGACTGATTAACGATCCGGTTTCGAACAACTTTATCTTCTTTTGTCAGTCCTTTCTTTGTTTCCTCTTCAGAAAGTTCGAAAGGAACAATATCGAGCAAGATCACTTCGCAGCCGACATTGGCAAAATGACATGCGATCCGCGAGCCCATGACTCCGGAACCAAGTACAGCAACCTTTTTAATGTGTCTGTTCATTTTTTTGTAGTGTTTTTATTCATTATTTTTAATTCTTCTTCTGCCAGTAGATCAATTTTATCGAGAACTTCTTGATAGGTATTCAGCTTTTCTTCAGAAATATTTCCAAGTATTTTTGCATTGAATTCAATAATCTTGTTTCTCACAATTCTTCTCATTTCTATGCCTTTCTCTGATAGGAAAATGAGTACTTTTCGCTTGTCAGTACCGTCAAATTCACGTCTAATGAGTCCACGAGTCTCCATAGTTTTTAATGTTCTGGAGAGAGAAGTAGGCTCCATTCCCATTCTTGGACCCAACTGTGTACTTGGTGTTCCCTCGCGGTCTACGATCATCAAAATATAACCAATAGACATGGTTATGCCGAACTCACTGGCTTTTTGATTGTACATGCGTGAAAGTTTATGCCAAGCATGTCGCATTAGAAAGTCGTATAGAATATTTTTTCTATCACTCATTTTTAGCTGTAAACTCTAAAAATAACAAAATTATTCTATGCGCACATATGATTTTAATGATTTTACCAGATTTCTTCGGAGATATTTACAGTTCCTTTCAGGATGGCAACCTTTTCGGCTTTCTGGTTAAATACAAGAACTTCATAAACACCTATTGATTTTCCTCTATGTAGTTCTTGAGCCTCTGCAATAAGGATTTCATTTAAACCTACTGATACCAGATACGAAATAGATGTTTCAATACTGACGCATTTATTTCCATAAGAATTGGAAGCAAAGGCAAGTGCAGAATCGCTAAGGGAATGAATTACACCTCCGTGCAGCATATCAAAGCCATTCAGCATTTGCTGGGCAATTTTCATTTCAAGCTTACATGATCCTTTGGTAATTGAGAGAACTTTGAGTTTCATCCATTTGCTAAAAGCATCTTTAGCCAGCATTAATTCAAGAATTTCCTCCGGTGATTTCATTTATCAAGCACGGATGGCTTTTGTCATGAGGGTTATCATTGCAATGCTCACAATGAAAAGTTGTGTCGCTGTTTCGTCATCGAACGAGGATCCATCAGCATCTTCTGTGGAGATCTCGACAGCCATGAATTGCGTCAATTCAGGTTGATCCACGAAATCATCAAGCAGCTCCTGGTCGTCATTTTCAAAATAGGAGTCAAGCAATTGGAAATAAGGTTCTTCAAAATCATCAATTTCCTTTTCCGAAATAGTATTCAGCGCTATTCCTTCTTGTGCGAAGCACTCGGAGATAAGGCAAAAGTAGTAAATCAGCAAACCGGATAGATCTTCATTTTCATATTCTTGCGGTGCTGTCATCACATAGGCCAGCAAAGTTGGTTGTGCTTTGGCACGCTTCTCGGATAGAGCTTCTAGTCCAGCGTCATCAAGGTTATCTACGATAGCGATGGCTTTCTCAATACTTTGCAAAGAAACGTGCTTCATGAAAATTCATTTTTTGTTAAAAATACAAATAATCACATATTATTCAAGCCGGAGTATCCTCAAGGATTTGAAGTTGAGTTGCAGTTTTACACCTTTTCAAAATGTACTTTTGACGAAAAAATATAGAATGAATAAAAGAGTATTTTTTTCGGAGGATTATTGTTCGTTTTTTAAAGAATTGGCAGCCAACAATAACAAAGATTGGTTTGATCAGAATCGTAAGCGATATGAAAACGCTGTAAAAGAGCCTTTCAAGCAGTTTGTCGTTTACTTGATCGAAGAGTTTACTAAAATTGATTCTGCTTTCTCTGAGCTCGAAGCTAAAGACTGCATTTTTCGTATCAATCGAGATATTCGTTTCTCTGTCGATAAAACACCTTACATGCTGTATTCATCTGCCGTAATTTCGCCCGGAGGTAAAAAAAGTCGCTCTTTAAGAGGTGTTTATATCGAGTTCACACCTGAATGTTCGCGTTTATGGTGGAGTTTACGAAGCAGATAGAGATGAAATATATGATATCAGATCGCATATATCTTCCAATTTGAAAGAATTTAATTCGCTCGTTCAAGCACCATCTTTTAAAAACCTTTTCGGAGAAATTTCTGGAAATAAGAATAAAGTCCTCTCTTCCGATTTTAGACAATCGGCCATTGAGCAACCGCTCCTTTTTAACAAACAATGGTATTATTTTGCGGAGTTTTCCCCTGATTTCATCATAACAGCAGACTTAATTGATGTCGTATTGAATTGTTATCGTGCCGCTTTGCCGCTTTCTACTTTTTTATTGAGTGCGTTGAAGTGAGACTCAGTTTCTGAATAATATTTTGGTTCGATCTAAGTATTAAAAATGCTCGAGTTATGAAGACAACTCAAAATAATGACTAAATTTGTCATGATAAATATAGTCATGAAAAATTTAATCAAAACAAAAAGAAAGCAACGGAATCTTAAAACGCGCGAGCTTGCTCAATTATTGGGAATTGATCAGTCCCTAGTCAGTAAATTTGAAAGTGGTCAGCGTTTGCCAACTCGTCAACAGGTCGATGCGCTTTCATTTCATCTTGAAATCGATTCAAATGAATTGCTTGCTCAGTGGTTGAAGGAAAAGCTGATTCTTGAGATTTCTGATAACAGCATCGTGACGCGCGCGCTTGAACTTGTGCAGGAGGAAAGACAATTATATACCAATAGAAGTGAATTAGCGTCTTTCAAAAAAGAACTCATAGCTATTGATAAACTTAAATCTCAGCTGGATGAGTTGCGAACATTTGATAGTTATCGAATTGCTCAGGCTCTTGAGCTTGAATATACATTTGAAAGTAATCGCATTGAAGGAAATACCCTCACTTTGAAGGAAACCGATCTTGTGGTTAATCAGGGATTGACGATTTCGGGAAAATCAATGAAGGAACATCTGGAAGTGATCAATCATCAGGAGGCGATCGAATATATTAAGGATCTTGTTCATCGAAAAGTGAATCTATCCGAGCGTGAACTTCTTACGCTGCACAATCTGATCTTGAGGGGGATTATTCCTGAATATGCCGGTAAATATCGTGATGTTCAGGTCATGATCTCGGGAAGTAGGCACATGCCGCCAAGTCCACTTAAGGTAAGAGAGGAAATGCAAGCCCTTTTTGTTTGGTATCGTAAAAATCAGCGAACCCTTCATCCGGTTGTTCTTGCCGCAGAATTTCATCAGCGATTAGTTACAATACATCCTTTTGTGGATGGAAATGGTCGTGTTTCGAGATTGTTGATGAATCTCATTCTACTACAACACGGATTTGTTATTGCGAATATCAAAGGTGATCATGCTGTTCGGTTATCCTATTATACATGTCTTGAAAAATCTCAGGTTTCTGAATCCAAACAGGATTTTATTGCCTTTATTCTTGACGTAGAAAAAGAATGTCTAACCCGATATTTATCTGTACTTGGGTGAATAGAATTCATTTTCATGGAGTTAATGAAAGCAATTCCTTTCGTATATTTGATACCTTGAATAATCTATTGGGAAATGGATTCCGTGGCAACAAAGTCTAAAGCGATGGTCGGTCGGGTAGGGGTAGACGCATTACTAAAGGCCTATCGGTTGATGTGTATTGCTAAAACGCTGACGGATAAATACGAGGCTAATAAGGAGCTTACATCCAAGTATGTGCATGCCACCTCGCGCGGACATGAAGCAATTCAGTTGGCGGTTGGAATGCAGTTGAGGCCACAGGATTGGGTTTCTCCATATTATCGGGATGATGCCATGTTGCTGGGCATGGGAATCTCTCCCTTTGAATTGCTACTTCAAGTCTTTGCCAAAAAAGAGGATCCTTTTTCAGGTGGTCGAACCTACTACTCTCATCCATCCCTTAACAGACCTGATATGCCGAAAATTCTGCATCAGTCCTCTGCAACGGGGATGCAGGCCATACCTACCACGGGTGTTGCCATGGGTATTCAGTTTAAGGAGAAACAAGGGTTATCTGAAGATTTTGGTGGCGAAAATCCCGTTGTCGTTTGTTCTCTTGGTGATGCTTCATGTACAGAAGGAGAAGTGTCTGAAGCACTCCAAATGACTGCTTTAAAACAATTTCCGATCATTTTCCTTGTTCAGGATAATGACTGGGATATCAGTGCTCATGCGAAGGAAACGCGCGCTCAAGATATGACTGAATTTATGCGCGGATTTAATGGCATTGAGGTTCGGACTATTGACGGAAGTGACTTTGAATTATCTTATTCTACTGTTCAAGAAGTTTTTAGCCTAGTCAGAAAAGAGCGTCGTCCTTTTTTAATTCATGCCAAGGTTCCTTTGCTTGGACATCACACTTCAGGTGTGCGAAAGGAATGGTATCGCGATGATCTGGAAGAGGCAGCAACAAGGGATCCTTTTGTAAAACTTCAGTCATTTTTATTGGAAAATGGTGTCATTGATGAAGATTTGATTCAAATGGCACGTGAAGTAGGTGAGCAAGTGGATGTTGATTATGAACGCGCGTTAAATGCTGAAGACCCTTCTCCTGAATCGGTTAAGGATTTCATTTTTGCCCCTACTCCCATTACGGAAGAAAAAGGTGAGCGTGAACCGCCAGGAAAGAAGAAAACGGTCATGGTAGATTCTGCTCTTTTGGCTATTCGGGAATTGATGAAAAAACATCCGGAAGCTTTACTTTATGGACAGGATGTGGGCGCCAGACTTGGGGGTGTTTTTCGCGAAACGGCTACACTAGCTCAGCAGTTTGGCGACAATCGTGTATTTAATACCCCGATACAGGAAGCATTTATTATCGGATCAACTGTCGGAATGTCGGCGGTTGGATTGAAGCCTATCGTTGAAGTACAATTTGCTGACTACATATGGCCCGGACTGAATCAGTTGTTTTCAGAAGTTTCTAGGTCCTACTATCTGTCAAATGGGAAATGGCCAGTGAGTTGTGTTATTCGCGTTCCAATTGGAGCTTACGGTTCTGGCGGCCCATATCACTCTTCTAGTGTTGAATCGGTTGTAACAAATATTCGCGGTATTAAAGTAGCTTATCCTTCTACAGGCGCCGATTTGAAAGGACTCTTGAAATCGGCCTTTTATGATTCCAATCCGGTGGTGATTTTTGAGCACAAGGGATTGTATTGGTCCAAGATAAAAGGGACCGAGGGAGCCATGTCTGTTGATCCGGATGAAGATTATGTGATTCCGTTCGGTAAAGCAAGAGTTGTTAAGGAGGCTGAATCGTCTTTTATTGACAAAGGAACGTCAGTGGTCATAATCACTTATGGTCGGGGGGTGTATTGGTCTCTGGAAGCCTCTGCTGCTTATGAGGGCACGGTGGAGATTGTCGATCTTAGAACGCTGAGCCCGCTCGATCATGCAAAAATAAACGAAGTGACTCAAAGGCATGGTAGAGTGCTTTTGGTCACAGAGGAGTCCGTAGAGGCTTCGTTCACATTGGGATTGGCAGGGCGTATTCAACGTGATAATTTCAAGTACCTTGATGCTCCCGTTTTGATCGTTGGTTCATTAGACACACCCGCAATTCCCTTGAATTCAGCATTAGAAGACGCCATTTTAACCAATGCAGAAAAGGTACGAAAGGCTTTAGATGAACTCATGCAATTTTGATAAACCATGACCACGAAGCAGTTCTATTTACTGTGTTTAATTAGCGTAACCTTTGTTGGGGGGATGTTTATGCTCCTGTTGTGGCGTCAGATCAAATTGGCGTCGAGTGAGAAAAGAGGTATGCTTTTTATATCACTTTCAATGTTTTCATGGACGCTGGTTGGTATGTATAAGTATTATGATCCTCCGATACCTTCATTGATCAATGCATTTAATGACAGGATCCTTTCTTCTTTTAGTAACCTATTGTTGTGTGCTTCTGTGCCTTATTTCCCTAATGTTTATGAAAGGTGGCGCGCGCGATTTGACTTTTTTAGAAAACCAGAAAAATGGTTGAATGTGATCTTTGTTTTCTTTTCTGTCGTGACGATTGTGTTTACCGTTTTGGATCGAAATGTAGAAAATGATCTCGGTAAAAAGGTGATCATCATTCTGGATGCATTGATATCGCTATCTACAGTTTTGCTAGTGTCCGTGGCGCTCTATGCTGTGATTTGCAGGTTTTGGACGGACAAGTTGCTCCAGCACTTTATTCTGGCCATTTTTATAGTTTTTGGATTAACCCAATTAGTATTACCTGGTATTGCAGTGATTGGTGAGCCTGTGAAGTCCTATTATCTCTTCGCACTCGTGCATTTACTGGTGGGAGTAACCTTTTTCAATTTTATTGCCGTGGCCTATTTTGGATTGGTAACCATCGAGACGAAACGAAAAGCATTGGAAGAGCAGCAGCTCATCAAAGAACGTTCCTTGCGAATAGTTGCAATCCATATAGGATTTAACAGAGAGAAAGATTGCTATTCTTTGCGCATCAATTTTCAAGGAGAGGACCCCAATGATCTTCGTGTTGCAGAAATGTCGGCTATAAAATTGTTGCAGCCATTCGCCAATTGGATTGTATTTGCTTTAGCAAGAAAACATCGTATCAAACTTATTCATCCGGATCTCTCTACCACTAAATTTCGAATGGTAGAGTGCTGGAATAAGGAAGCTTCAATTAAGCTTACGCAAGAAATGCTTTTTTCAAACGATAGTGGGCAGTTTGAGTTTCGCATAGAACCCGAGCAAATTCAGATTGAGGAATTGTCCTATCTTTACTCGAAATATGTTATCCGAGAAGGAATTATAAAACACGAAGATTCCTTCCGTCAAAAATTTGATCTCGATGATTTTAAAGGTGCTACCAAATCTCAACGTCAAGAGAATATGGTGAAAGCAATATTTGATTTAAATAGCTGATTTTATTTTTTTTATATTCCTTTTTGTAAGGAATTTTAATTGACAGAAAATTTCACTTCGTTGATTTTTTTTGCTTAAAATGCTTTCGGAATATAATTTTGCACCGCTTTAATCAATTACTCAATCAACATGTTGCGACTTTCTTTATTCGTAATATTTTATTTTGTTGTCGTTTTAACCTCTTTACTTCGTGCACAGACAACGCTTGATAATTTTTCAGACAATAATCTTTCAGCAAATCCAGAGTGGACAGTCGCTTCTGGTAGTCCCTCCGCAGCTACTGGTGCCTTGGTGTTAGGAGGGGGGGCGACTGCCGTTTCGCTGTCTACCCCGTTAACAGTTGATTGTCAGGCTTGGTCGTTTAGTTTAAGATCTAGTAGCTCATCCAACAATGACAATGTTCGATTTTATTTTGTTTTGGTCAATAACGCCTCCCCTTCGAATGCAAGCGCTGACGGGTATTGTGTTGATTATGACGGGAATAATGGTGATTTTATTTTATATCGACTTGATAACGGTGCGGTCACAAAAATAGGATCTACCTTTGATAAGACGCCATCTAACGGTACTAGTGCACGGACTGTGTCTATTACCATGAACTCAAGTGGAAACATTTCTGTTACTGTAAGTGGGGAAACAGGTAGTCTTACGGCAACGGATAATACCTATCCTGCCATAACTTCTGAGTTTATTGCCATAACTTGTGATACGGGCGATGGTGACTCAGATACCTACACGATGGATAATATTACATATACTGCGGCATGTTCTAATCCTACAGCGGCAGGTAGTATTGGCATTGCACAAATCTCGTGTGGTAGTTTTAATCCTGCAGCAATTTCTTCCTTATCTCTGCCTAGTGGTCATACGGGAACGTTGGAATACAAATGGCAATCGTCTATTACGAGCAGCTCATCAGGCTTCGCCGATATAGCTTCTTCGAATTCGTCAACTTACGACCCTCCTTTAATTACACAGACAACCTGGTATCGCAGATTAGCACGAGTTTCCTGCAGTGCTGATTGGTCTGGTGCTGTGACTTCTAACGTGATTGAAATGTCGGTCAGGAGCGCGTTATCTTTTACAGGAAATCCGGTCGCTGATACGGTTTTCAATCAATCAGGAAATGCTTCGTTTGGTGTGACCACCAATTCGACAGCCGGGGTTACTTATCAATGGCAGGTGAGCACAAACGGTGGTGGATCGTGGGCCAATCTTAGTAATGGAGGGTTTTATTCAGGGGTTACTTCAACAACATTGCAAGTTATTAATCCAACTTTTGCTATGGATTCGTATTTGTACAGGTCTGTGGCGACAAATACCTGTGGTTCAGTCAATTCTGTCGGTGCGAGGTTGTCTGTCTTGCCCATTACCTCATTCTCAAATACCACTTCAACGGCCTGTGGTACAAATATGAACAATGACTTTTCTTTTCAGCGAACGGTAACTGTTTCTGGTTTACCTTCAACCCTAGGAACTTCAAGCGGACAATACGTTTTGAAGCAGGTGAATCTGCAACTGGGTACTTCAGCCTGCAAAGGTAATTTAAGTTCTTACAGAGCAAGATTGATATCGCCGGCAGGAACTACTATTGAATTGTTCAATACATTCACAACAAGCCTAGGGTCGATGTGGACCAACATAAAATATCGTGACCACGTATCGTTAGAGCGTGTTAATCAGTATGTAGATAACGATCAGTTAAATTATCATCCCCATAGTATTGGGTATTATGCCGTTCAAACAGATGGTTCGTTTTTTAGTGTGAATGGTCAAAATCCTAATGGTAATTGGAGATTGGAAATCTCTGAAAATGTTACTACCGGAAACGAGGTTTCTTTCCAGCGGGTAGAATTAATTTTTGGGCCAAATTTTTCTATAACGGATATTAGCGCCTCATCGGCTAATGATAATTGTGCAACGCCACAATGTATAGGCACGCAATCAATTGTAGTGGGTACAAATAATGGATACTCAGTTTCAGAACCTGCCTCTTCGTTTGTGGGAACCACTGCCGATGGATGTGGGTGGAATGGAGCAAATAACAACAGTGCATGGTTTAATTTTGTTGCAAGTGCTACATCCTCTTACATTACAATGAGTGGTATTGCAAATCCAACCCCGGGAGGAAACGATACGCAGTCGATCATTTTTTCCAGGACAGGTGATTGCAGCTCCATGGGAACGATCAATGTACCTACAGGTGGTTGTCTGGATGATGTGGGTGATGCTACCTCTGTTAACCTTATGGATTATTTAACTCCCGACGGTGGTATAGCCTCGATCAATAATTTATATAATAATGGTATTTCCGCTAATGTTGAGTTCAAGCTTTCAGGTCTAACGGTTGGACAAACCTATTATATGTATATTGATGGAAATGGTGGTGTGTCCTCGTCATTTTACATTGAGGCTTTAAGTGGTTGTGAAACATGTAACACTCCTCTTCCTATCGAACTTGCATATTTCGATGCACAGATGATAGACAAAGTAACCCATCTTAGCTGGCAAACGGCTTCGGAGCGCAACAATGACTATTTTTCCATTGAACGCTCTGCTAATGGGATCGATTGGATAGTGCTGGAAACAATGAAGGGTGTAGGATTCAGTGATCGCTTTATATCCTACGAAACGTTCGACTTGCGTCCACTAAGAGGAATTAGTTATTACCGATTGAAGCAAACTGATTTTGATGGTAAAAGTTCGTATTCTCAAATCAGAACTATTTCAAACATGAATGAATTGATCATTCTTCCAAATCCGGGTTCTGGAATATTCTACATAAGTGGTTTGTCTGACAGCCGTGAAAACAGTATTGTGGTAAGAGATATCACCGGAAAGGAAATTACATCCATAACGACTCAGGGCCAGATGCAGCAATTGAATCTTTCTCAATATCCTGGTGGTGTTTATTTGGTAACCATCAATGCAGAAGAGACGATCCGCCTCATAAAAGCAACGGAATAGCAGCTCTATAAGCTTCGTTATTTCAGATAGCGTCTTTTGCAGAAGTGAAGAGTCGCAACAGCGTTCGTGATATACGCCTCTGTGTCGTTGTTAGAAAAGTCCTTTCACGTGCGCTGCCCCAAAGACATTCGTTACAACAATATTCATTAAAAAAATTAAATCCTTTTGCTTTAAGTTGCTAAATGCGTAATTTTACGCTGCAAAAAATTGTTTGCTTGTTTCGTATCAATGCTTTTACTGGATAAGCAATTGCGATGCCAAATGTTGTGTACGAATAAAAGTTATTGAGGCAACTCGAAAGTAGTTTTAACGTTTTAATGAAAGAAACAGATGAATCATGTAATTAAACAGTTATCCATGAATAATTTGAAATCAATATATTTCGCCATTTGTGTCTTTATGGTGGCAAATGTAAGTAGAGCCCAAGTAGTGATTAATGAGGTTCAGCATTGGCCGTCAGGTGCTCAGGGCTTGATCGACTCTGGGAAGGAGTATATTGAGTTATACAATACTTCGTGTTCTTCTGTCGATATTTCATGCTACATTTTAGGTACGCGTTATGTGCCCAATTCTAACCCCGGAAGCACTTTGATTACTGGGGGAAGCATACTGATTCCGAAAGGTACGGTCATTGGTCCGAAAGGACACTTTGTAATAGGGACTTCCTTGTCTTCCGTTGATGTATCCGACGTTGACTTTAAAACAGATCAGAATACTACGTATTATTGTGCCACTGGAAATTTTGTTTTGCCTAACTCAGATGGTTGGTTATCTTTGTATGATGAGTCTGGAAACCCATTGGACGCGATTTATTGGACGACTCTAGCTGGTCAAGATTCAAAAATCTCTACTGATGATGATTATGATGATGCACCTTGTGTACCTTCTTCAAACACGGGTTGTACTACTGACGGGATTGCGTTATTATCTGCGAAAGATATTAAAGCTTCATCTGCTTACACTTCCTTGATTACTTATGTTGGGCAAACAAACGGCACCCCATTAAATGCACCGTCCACCCCTACTGGCAAGACATTTTCAAGAGTTCCCGATGGAGGATCTTGGCAGCGTGATGTGAATCCATCCATTAATGGTTCCAATTGTAATGGTGTTTGTGAATCGTGCTGTGACATCAAATTAAATGCAACAGTGAAGCAGCCCGATTGTGGCAAATCGAATGGTGAGATCAGTTTTGCACCTACGCCGAATACTGATTTCTATTTGTATACTTGGCCTGATCCTATTGTATATGTTCCAACCGCTAACAGTGTGTCGAATCTCGCAGCAGGGAGTTACACAATAACAATTGCAGCCAATACGGCTGGCTGTTCGAAGGATACAACTATAGTATTGACTTCTACAGGTGGGCCAAAATTTGTAAATGCAACTGTGAAGAATGCGACATGTAACAGTCCGGGTTCAGTTAAATTCAATCTGCCTTCGACAGGATCCTATGAATACGGTGTTAATGGATTTCCATTCAATGAAACTGGTGATTTTCCTTCTATTCCGGCTGGGTCTTACACGCTAACAATTCGCGAAAAAGGCAACGTAACTTGTAAGTTAGATTCAACAGTCACCGTTTTAGGTGGTCAGTTAACTGGTACAGTGGCCAGTACGCCTAATTCCTCATGTGTTTCATGTAATTATTCAGGTCCAACCATTTTGATTAATGAGATAAATATCAATCCAACCTCAGGTGATGGTTCGATTTTCGGCCCTGGCCCAAATACAGTTGATGAAGGAGAATGGATCGAATTGTACAATCCCAATTGGTGTGATTCTGTGGATATTTCGGGATATATTTTAGGTAGTTTCAATTCGACAGGTAGTTTTTCTATTCCAGCATCGAGTGGGATGGGATTTGTTATACCGGATAAGACGAAAAAAGTACCACCGTTAGGGTTTGCAGTTGTCAGAGGCAAAAATGCGCCGGTGCCAACTGCGGGGTTAGGTATTATTGATGTTGTCGTTGACAATGTTGATAACAACGCATGTGTGACCGGTGGAGCCTCCAGTCGTATTTGGTTTGAGAATGGCGGCGGGTGGTTTGCCTTTTATGATGCTGACGGAAAACCTCAAGATGCCATAAGCTGGGGTACGGTTACGCCCACTTCTGATTTGAATGGTAGGCCGTGTATTCCGACTAATAACAAACTTCCAGCCGGAGTTACCCAACTTGGATCTTACAATGAGATAGGTACAGGCGTGAATATTGGTACAGTTACACAGGGGCGAACGAAGGTGAGATTTCCTGATGCAAAGGCGTGGTCAACAACGGAGAGTCCTCTCGAAACAGCAACTTACGGTTCATGTAACGACCCATCAAATTGTTTGGCTGCAACGGGGGTTGATTGTAATGGAACTGCGACGGTCACTATGACTAATGGAACAGCTCCCTACACGTATGCTTGGAGCGATGATAAAAAACAGGCGGTTGCAAATGCTACGGGTCTTTGCCCGGGAACATATACCGTAACGGTTACGGATAATGCTGGTTGCTCGCAGACTTTCACAACTGAAGTGAACGATGATAAATTCACGATTGATGCTACCTCTCAGGATCCTTCTTGTGGTAATAATGATGGATCTATTCAAGTCACTGCGGATCCTTCTACGCTGCCTTACACGTATACGTGGTCTCCGAATGCAACGAATACAACAAGTACAGCAGCAGGATTGACTGCTGGAACCTATACTGTAGCTGTCTCTGCGGGTGGATGTGTGCTGGATACAACCATAACACTTCTTGCTAGTCCGGCGATTGTCGGGCTTGATGTTTCAAAAATAGATCCGACATGCGTTAAAAACGGTGAATTGAATGTTACAAATGTTAAAGGTGGAACACAACCATTTACCTATGGTTTGAACGGAAGCGGATTCACTTCGAGTGCTTCATTTGTCGATTTGAAACAAGGCCAATATAAGTTGACTGTTAAAGATGATAAGGGTTGTGTAAAGGACACAGTTGTAAATGTTATTGGGATTTTTGATTTCTTCGTAAATATTCCTAATGTCTTTACACCAAATGGCGATAAGAGTAACGACGTATGGTCTGTAAGTACGGGATGTGTCGAAAAACTAAACGTTGTCATTTTGAACAGATGGGGAAATGTAGTTCACGAATACAATGACGTGAATGGCGAGTGGGATGGAAGAACCAATGGTGAAAAGGTTGCTCAGGGAGTTTATTTCTACAGAGCTGACATCGTATACTCGGGTGGTGAGAAAGAGACGAAACACGGAAATATCACAGTTATCTATGAATAATTTTAGGTCAGCACTACTTGTTCTTTGTGCTTTAGCAGCGATTGATACAAGTTGTGCACAGGTGGTGATTAATGAGGTGATGCATGCTCCAGGGCCCAATCTAAATACAAATCAAGGGCTTAAACGAAAGGAATATGTTGAAATTTATAATCCATCTTGTTCACCAGTAGATATTGGTTGCTGGATTATAGGTATGTCAATGTATGGCGGTTTAGGCAACTACATTGGATCGTTTCAATTTCCTAGTGGAACTGTTATAGGATCAAATCAGCATTTAGTTATGGGGGGAACTACTTCTCAGAATTCTACTTCTTATCCTTCCGCTTCAATTGATTTTGATGTAAGTGGTGCTGCCTTATCTTCTTTTGTTTGTGACCCCAATGCCAGATGGTTAATGCCAAATACAGTTGGTATGGTTGCCTTGTATGACCCAACAACGGGTGCAGTTAAAGATGCTATTTATTGGGGCTCTGCTGCCAATGTAATTACAACAGATACTGATTTTGATTCTGGTTTGAACCCCTGTAAACCATCGGGTGCAGGGAATACATGTCCTTCAATAAGTGGGAAATTGCTAAACGCCAAGGAGATATATACCTCTACTCCAAATTTAATAAACTATGTAGGGGCTGGTACTTCGTCTGATAAAACTTTCAGTAGAATACCAGACGGTGGTACATGGCAACGAAATATTAATCCGTCAATAACTGGAAGTAATTGCAATAATGGTCAATGTTCCTCCTCACAGTCATTTAATCTTACTGCTACATCTGTCAATCCGAACTGCGGGGCTGCCGATGGGTCCATTACATTTACAAATCCACCATCGAATTACCAATTTGTATGGACACCAAACGTTTCGAATAGCGCTAGTGCAGCTGGACTGAGTGCCGGAACTCCTTACAAGATTGAAATAACTTCGCCCAATGGATGTAAAAAGGATACAACCATCACGTTAAGTACTTCGAATGGCATTACTAATGTTAATGTAACTTCGACAAATCCCGATTGTGGACAGTCGAACGGTACTATTACCGTAGGAACGATTACAGGTGGTGCAACGCCTTATACGTTTTCATGGACCGGATCAGGGGGCTATACAAGTAACATTGAAGATCTTACGTCCCTTGCTGCGGGAACCTATTCTGTGACTGTCAAGGACGGTAACAGTTGTACGTTTACTCCACCGAATATTACATTAGCTTCTGCATCAGGACCTACGGATATTACTGTAACTACAACGCCATCGAGTTGTACCGTTAATGATGGTGAAGTAACACTCGGATTGGTAACCGGTGGTAGTGGTACCTATGAGTATAGTTTAGAAATATCATCCTCTACAAATACAAGTTATTCCGCTACAAAGGTCTACCCCAATTTAGCTCCTGGTTCGTACACAGTTTCTGTGAGAGATCTGGTTGGGCAGTGCGTGTACACAAAAGCAGTACAGATCCTTTCTGCAAATGGTCCGACTGCCGTGCAGGTGAATGTTACTCCTGAGTATTGTGGAAAGGATAACGGTACTATATCCGTTGTAAATGTTACCGGAGGTATTGATCCTTTTGAGTTTGATTTGAATAATTTGGGTTATTCTACGTCTATAATTTATAGCGCTCTATCATCGGGTTCTTATTCACTTGCAGTTCGAGATAAGAATGGATGTATATTTAACGCTCCTGCAGTGAGCATCAATGAGGTAGCAGGTCCGACTAATACAAACGTGAACATTGTGAATGCCACCTGTGGTGGAAACAATGGTAGTATTATTATTCAAGGAACCACCGGTGGTACAACACCATATACGTATAATTTTAATAACCAAGGTGATGGAACAGAAGACGAATTTACTAATCTGACGGATGGTAGTTATACCCTTACGGTAACTGACCTGCAAGGATGTACGTTATCCGCAGGCCCTTACGTAGTTACCAATTCTAGTGTTCCCACAAGTGTAACAGCAAATGTGACCAACGCCACTTGTCAGGGAAATGACGGAAAGTTGGATTTAGTTAATGTTCAGAATGGAACAAGCCCTTATCAATTTAGTTTAAACAACGGGGCATTTCAGACCTCTGGAACTTACAGTAACCTTATTCCGGGAGATTATACTGTCAAAGTTCAAGATGCTCTTGGATGCACTTATACCCCTCCTGTTGTGGCATTAGGTGGCGTGTCCGGGCCTACAAGCATTGAGCTTTCCATTACAGATGCTCTTTGTGGTGAGAATAATGGTAAAATAACAATTGCTTCGGTTACAGGTGGTACTTCCCCATTTGAGTACAGCATAAACGGATCACCGTATAGTGGACAACTAGTTTTTGATGGTTTAGGATCAGGTGTTTATTCAATTGCGACTAAAGACGCTCAAGGATGTGTGTATCAGGTCAAACCTTCTGTTGCTGGTGGTACAGCACCTGAGGCAGATTTTAATATAAGTCCGACTTCAATAAGCATTTTTAATCCCTATGCAGAGCTCGTTAACATAAGTACTGAGGATGTCGTATCTTTTGAATGGACGATCGTGAATGGTTCTCCCTCCGTATCAACGTTGGAAAGTCCTAAAGTGAGTTATGAGAATATCGATCCCGGATCTTATCCGATCACTTTGATTGTTCGTAACTCGGATGGATGTCCTGACACTATTACCAAGACGATCGAAATTTATGATGAATTTACTCTTTTCGCTCCTAACGCTTTTACTCCTGATGGAGACGAATTTAATAATGTTTGGAATGTATTTGTAAATAATGCTGATTTGGAATCTTTTGATCTGCAGATCTACAATCGATGGGGAGAGTTGCTTTTCAACTCGAAAGATCCTTCTGTTGGTTGGGACGGTACGATTGATGGTTTTATAGTTCAGGATGGTGTTTATTCTTGGAAACTGAGAATTAAAGACGTAAGGACAGATAAGATATATTCTTTCTCAGGACATATTACGAAAACACAGTAATACCGTACATTACGTCAAAAAAAATAGTGTAGGGTGGTCGAATAAGATCACCCTTTTTCTTTGAGAGTAACCTCGAAAGTAATTTGTTATGTAATTGTTGGAACGTGCTGTTCGAATAATCAAGATAGTGTTGATTGTAGTTCCCCAATTCGAATTAGATTCCTAAATCCAGAAGTTAACATAAAAATAGAGTTGGTTGAATAAGAATGGTGTTGGCAATTAACATAAACTAGGTGAAAAGTATGCGGGGATCTACAACACTTGGGTGAAGCTTTGAGCTAACTTTAACTAAAAATCCGGATGTTACTTCCCTTTGCTCATACACTCAAACAAATCGCTGAATTACTCGACGCTAAGTTCGTTGGTTCCCCTAATCACGCAGTGACAGGAATAAATGAAATTCACATGGTTGTACCCGGAGATTTGGTGTTTGTTGATCATCCCAAATACTATAAAAAGGCCCTTGAGAGTGCTGCAACAACAATCCTTATTGATCAGCAGGTAGAATGTCCTGAAGGAAAGGGATTGATAATTTCATCAAAACCTTTTGACGATTTTAATAAGCTCACGAGGTTTTTTAATCCGAATCAACTTGTACAGGCCAATTTGGGTGAACAGTGTAATATCGATTCGAGTGCCATTATTCACCCGTCTGTGGTAATTGGTCATCGGGTGCACGTAGGAAAGGATACGGTAATTCATCCGGGTGTTGTCGTTTTCAATGATTGCTTCATCGGCGACCGTGTGATCATCGGCCCGAATTCGGTTATAGGTCATAATGCGTTCTATTACAAAAAGAAACCTGAAGGTTATGATCGTATGCACACGTGTGGTAGTGTGCATGTAGAGGATGATGTTGAGATCGGTGCGCTTTGTACAATCGATGCCGGAGTAACTGGTATCACTCGCATTGGTATGGGAACCAAAATTGACAACCAGGTACATGTTGGTCATGATACTGTTGTAGGTAAACAGTGTCTCATGGCTGCAAATGTAGGCTTGGCTGGCTGTGTGCGGGTAGAAGACAATGTTACCTTGTGGGGTCAGGTCGGTTGTGCAAGTGATGTCACCCTGGGTAAAGGCGCTGTGGTTCTTGCTCAATCAGGCATATCGAAAGACCTTGAAGGAGGGAAGACTTATTTTGGAAGTCCTTGTTCAGAGGTGAAAGATAAATTTCGTGAAATGGCGGCCCTTCGGCAGTTGCCTCAACTTTTAGATAAGCTAAAATGATTGATCGTCTGATTAAGTCTCTTGAGGATCAGTTGAATGTCAAGGACTTCAGACTGAATTCTCTTCTTGAGCTTACATCAGCCATTAATAGCAATGCGACAGTAGAACAACTTATTCGTATCTATTCTTTTATTTTAAGTGAACAACTTGGATTTCGTAGGTTTATTCTGTTTAATCATGAGGGTATTTGGAGTGTACTTCTTAAGTTTGGTGTAAAGGGACGATTGAATGATCTCGACGTAGAACGAGATCTGATGCGATTTAAAGATATAACTGTAATTGAGTCTTCACAATCGCTTATACTGTCTGAGTTCGATGTAGTTGTTCCTGTTTTGCATAAAGGACAGACTCTTGCATTTCTACTGCTTTCGGATGTAATTCGGGATAAGTACAAAATTTCTGATAGACTGAATCAAATGGGCTTTGTACAGACCATAACTAACATTATTGTTGTTGCAGCCGAAAATCAGCGTCTTGCGAAACTGAACCTTATTCAGGAGCGGATTAAAAAGGAACTGGAGGTAGCTTCGGAGATGCAGAAACTCTTGTTTCCCTCAGATCTTCCGTCGAATCGTCGAATGGATATTTCTGCCAAATATAAGCCCCGCCATGAAGTAGGTGGTGATTATTACGATTTCATTCCATTGGGAGATGAGGAATATATCATTTGTATAGCAGATGTTTCCGGAAAAGGAATAAGTGCAGCGATGTTGATGGCTAATTTTCAAGCTACGATACGCACATTGTATAATTACCATCGTTTTGATATGGAGTTTCTTTTGGAGGAGCTCAATAAAAAAGTAATGCGAAGTGCCAAGGGAGAGAAGTTTATTACCTTTTTTATAGCTCATTACAATGCGAATTCCAGAGAATTAACTTATGTTAATGCCGGGCACAATCATCCGTTTATAACGAATGGAAGAAAAGTAGAGATGCTTACATCAGGATGTATCGGTTTGGGAATGATGGACGAGTTACCCTTTATTGAAGTAGGGAAAAGAAAGTTGAAGCCCAATACGACAATCGTGCTTTACACTGACGGAGTTGTGGAGTTAGAAAATGAAAAAGAAGAATTTTTTGGCGCCGATCGACTGGTGAAATTGGTACATAACTATTATCCACTCAAAATGGAGGATATGAATAATCTCATTTTCTCGAAACTTGATGAATGGCGTGGCGACTTGGATCTGGTGGATGATACAGCGATCTTCAGTTGTAGGTTTTTTTAACGGATAATGTACATTTTACCGAATTCCTTTTTGAAATGTGAATCTGCTCCAGATTCAAGATGTTTAATATCTTCTCCGTTAATTTGAGCTTTTACCCTGTAGAGGTACACCCCGTTAGCCAAAGGATCTCCAAACTCATCTTTGCCATCCCAGGCATATTCGGAAATATTCCTTCCGATCTGAATAGTTCCAAGTTCATCCTCCGTGATTTCACGCACCACTTTTCCAGATACAGTCATAATCTGTATCAACACTTCATCAGGAACTTCATTACCTGTTAGCGTAAACACAAAACGTGTACTTGAGCTGAATGGGTTCGGATAATTCATAACGTACGTGATCATGGATTCATGTATGACCTCAAAAGAAATGCGGTATTCCATGTCTCCGGAAAGATTCCCGGTTCTGTCACTACCTTGAACAAACAAAGTATATTTTCCATTTTTCTCGAAATAGGCAGGATAGATGATCTTAAACTTTTTATGCTGACTTTCAGCAGGAATCCATTGCATGACCACATTTCCTGTACCATCTACAAAAGGAATACGTGTTTGAATGCCGTCCGGATCGGTCAAATAGATACCAAAGTGAGTAGTATCTGAGGCATCATCCATTACAAGGTATTCATTATCATCTTTTAATGTAATATAGATTTCACTCTCAGGTGCGACGATATCATTATTAAGAATATGGCGACCATTAAAAGTGACATCGAGTATGGGTTGTTTCTCATCTCGAGTCACATAGAACGGTAGTTGAAGAAGGTTATTGAAATGGAACTGTTCAGGTTGATCCGTTCGGGTAAGATTGGCATCCACATAGGGATTGACTTCCATCCAGAAAGAATTGATTCCCGCCAATCCAACTGTTGAGAAAGAAATGGTATCCCTAAACGTTTCTCCAACCCGCAGGGAGTCTTGTCGTGGATAGGAGATAGGGTGTTTTAGCTCATTCTGATCAACTATCCAATAATTTACTAAAAGTGAGTCCATCGGAAGTGTAAAGATATTTTTGATATCCACTGCAAATTGAATATTTTCTCCCTCAGTCAACGTATCCTTAGCCGGTTTCCAAGTATAGCTCGCACTACCATCTATTGCGGCTTCCGGAAGAGGGTTATACAATACATGCCATCTATCGATCTGAGCCGGAGTGAAAGATATTGAATCTTTATAATAGGCACCTAGCTGCAGATAAGGGAGATTTTCTGCATTTACTAATGAACTTAGATCAACGATTGAATCGTTTGAAGTGAACATTGTGTCGATTACCCTTTGAAGAGCTCCAGACGAATTAAATGCGCGAATGTATAATAGTGTCGAATCTGCTGACTTTGTTTCTAGTGGATTTTGTTTCCAATATACAGCTCCCCATTTGGCAGCAGGTCCGATCATAGAAGAAAACTCTTGACCTGAATAGTCATAGCCTTTGAGTTCAGCTTCCAGGTGTAAATCCTCTCCGGGTTTTTGAGCATACAGTTCCACAACAGAGTTCGGAGCTCCTTTTCGGCAGAAAAATGCGAAAGGCAAATTTGGTCTGACCACTCCTGGAACTATGCTGTCAGATCCCAGATCTTTAAATAGATTGTAAACTGAAGGCAGGATAGAATTTATTTGACTAAAATTGGTCGTCATTGGTGAGTAGACCAGAATGTAGTGGCTATCTGGTACATTAGTCAACATGTTTTGGAAGTTGGTCAATTGACTTAGTGAGTTTTGTCGGAAAATGAAATACCCTTCAGATCGTGGTCGGCAAGCGCCATTGTCGTTGGCATTTCCGAACGAACGGTCCGTATTTTGGGATCCATAACGGGTATTCCATTGTTCAAGCGACACGGGATCTATAACAGCAACATAAAAACTGGGGGTAAGTTGACACAATCCATAATCTCTCTGTTGACCGTCAATATAATAAGCGTTCTCATAAATTCCGGGAATCGCCGTCGTGCTTTTCACATCGCAGGTAAGTGTTTTGTTGTTCGGACCAAATACTTTTTTTCGGGAGACATCATCGTATAAAATAGCGTTGTAGTAGTTCTTTCTGAATTGGAAAAAGTGATCTTGTCCCCAACCTCTCTTGCCATTGATATACTGAAAACTGCTTGTTCTCCACGTCGGAGATGTCTCATCTATAGCGACTCTCCAGAAATAGACAGTACTGTCTTTGCAGATCAAGGGTGCTGTTGCAGTAGAGGAGCTTAATTTCCATTGTGAAGGATGTATTTCCTTAATACCGCCCAAACCTGAAACAGTGGCAAATCGTTTGAAAGGACTATTGAAGAGATCCGTAGTATCGAGTTCAAAACGATAGCTGTTGAAATCTGCTATCGGATTGATAGTAGAGGCGATAAGTGTTACACTGTCCTCAGGCACAACTGCAAATTCATGAGGCACAACTGGAATAATACCGTCGACGTCTATAAAAAGTGTTTTGATCAATTGATTATTGTTGACTTCGTCATAGATCTCATCGATAAATGTTGGCAGATCCACTTTAACGGTAAAAGTGTTAATGCCAAGTCCGATATTAGATTGCAAAGGCAGTTTGAGCTTGAGTGTATCTTTGTAATGTAGAAAAGGCACATATAATGAATAAACTGAATCGACAGTTGATCCGGGAAAATTTCTGGTTATCTCAACAGAAAAAGTGTCAATAATGGATTTTCCCAAGTTCGTTAGAACAAGTGTCATTTCTACACTGTCGACGGTCAAGTCCAATTGATCAGGAGAAAAGGTAACACTCTGCTCGGTAATCTCTATCTCTGGTTTTTCGTGCCAGTTGAGTCGAACCATTGGATCTCCGTTGAGTGTCATCTGCGAACAAGTACTTTCGATCAATAGATCTGAGTAGCCTTTGCTTTCGATGGTGCTAATCGTCGATTTGATCTGTTCACCCAATGTTCCACCATAATTATTTAGGCTCAACTGACGATAAAATTCGTCGGAGTAGAGATAGAGTGTGTGTGCGAACCCTAGATTTACGGTTCCCAGGTAGCCAATTGCTCCATAGTTGGGAATATTCACAAATTTCTCCGAGCGTGATACCCCACTCTGAAAAATGTTTCCATTGTAGCATGAGTTAGAAACGATAAGTGGATACTTTCCAATATTATTCCAATTTGAAGGCTCGTCAATGTTGATCTCGAATCCTGATGCTGTGGGAGCTGCGTGACCAAAGAAAGAGATCAAACTTACTCCATTTTCGATTCGATCCATGATAGCATTTAATTGTGAAGGATTGATCGGGTCGGTACTGTTCCGTGCCGAAGTAGATACTAAGGCTCCATAATATTCTTCTTCTAATTCGTTGGCCATGTCCGACATATAGTTCCCGAAAAGAGATTGCTGTCCGGCATCTGACCCGCCCACAAAATGTAGAACATGCTTTTGCCAGTCTTTGTTTTGACTGGTGTATACATCATTCTGGTCCTGATTTTTTTCGTGTAGCTTTACTTTATTCAAATAATCTTCCAATTCTTTATTTGAACTAGCTGCAATCCGACCTGTTGGAATTAATGGCGTCCAACGAGTGGTACCCAGAAGGTTAGACGTGATACATGCATCGCACGATGGTTGTCCGAAAGAAGGAATAAATGAACTTGCATAGTTCGTTGAGTTTGTTCTTGACCCAGGACCAGTGGAAGTGGTACCTCCCACATTTGCTTCTCTGATTCCTTTTCCCATTAAGAATAAGCCAACAGGTTTCTCAGTTGCTTGATCATAAATGTATTTGGCGAATCGGCGTATACCATTGATATGTTTTGGAACTCCGCCACCAAACTGCTGATAAAGTTCGTTCACATTTGCTAGGATCACGTTGTATTGACCTCCATCGGGAGAAGTCCTATATGCGGCATAATCTGCGGATGCATTTTGAAATGCTGGGTGATAGATCATTAAAAGAGCTTTTTCAGTGCTCAATATTGAGAAATCATTGAATGAACCGTTCGTATTGACCGCGATAAGTGAACCAACTGATTGAATGGTAGAACTTTCTTGATAGATAATCTTCTGATCCTTTCCGGATAAGCTGTTTGGTAATAAAATAGAGGTGTTACTCCCTACATTGATCAAGTTCAGTTTTCGAGGGATATCCCCCAGCGCAAAAATAATAGGATTTGATGTGGCTATATTTGTTAGGTTTACTCGGATTTTGTTTTGTGATGTGTTGTTTCTCACATTAAAAACAACCTTGTTCTTCCCTCCAAAACTGGGTATACGTGGATAAACAAATGACCAATAATTGATTGACTGAAAATCGGTTGATGCACCTTGATCGCCTATAATTGAGATCTTAAAATTTGACGGACCTGACGCCGGTAGAATGTTCGCCGGGAACGATTTTGAAATATGAACTGCACGGTAACCCAGGAATATGGTATCCGCAATCACAAAGTTCGCATTTCCAATAGTATGTCTAACATGATGATTCCCTAATCCTGTGTAGGCAGCATTCGATACCCCGACGCTCACGGCGTTATATCTCACTGGAGGGGCATCAGAACCTTGATAAATCTGTTCGATTTCAACTGAACTGGAGTTCCAGACATAGCCGGAAGCACCATTCACAGGTGTACTTCCCCAGCCTTCACCTGATGTGAAGAAGGAGCTTGAGGCATCGGCCGATTTTTCTCCTTCGTTATAATGGTTATTGTTAGATTGAAATTGCTCAAAAAAGACGAAATTCTCAGAAGTATAATTTGAAACGGAAACATCGGTCTCTAACGTAAAACGCAGATTATTGGTTGCATTATTCCAAGTAAAGAAATATTGAATGGTATCGTTGTACAGACTATATTTTGGATTGCCTATATCCGTGGGTTGATCGTAAAGGGTAGAATCGAGCCATCCATCATTTTGTTCTGCATAAAAAAGAATAAAATCACCCGGATTCAAATACGAGTCGCCGCCGTCACTTATGAAAAGAGGTATTTCACGTTCTTTACCAAAGATCTGAATGTTTGAAGTCTGGAATGAACTAACGGGTATGCCTGATGAACTGAGTGTTGCAAAATCTAGACGGTGAATGCCGGTTGAGTATGTATTAAAGGCATAATATTTCTGGTTATAGTTGATCCACTCATTACCATATTTTTGAGCGTAGGTGAGATGACCAACAAAAATTGGTAATAGCAACCAAATAATATGCAATCTTCCGTTCATCTTTATTTTAGCATGTTCTTGGGCTTATCTAATTTTAGTTTTAACGAAAAAACATGTGAGTACAATGCCACGGAGGCATCGCCTATATCTGTGAAGGCATAATCCAGTTGAAAATTCTTAATTTGAACACCTAATCCAATGTTTGGCTGGATGTTAAGAGATAAGTCGTCATTAAAATCTTTGATGTATTGCATATTAGAGAGCCCAAATCTCACTGCAACCAACGATTTATATCCAAACTCCATCCCAAAATGGGGATCCACAGAGAATATATTAGTACGCAACAGAACATTTCGTTTTCCGTCCATGGTGAGATCCAAATCTAGTTCTCCTGAACCATAGATTCCCTTTTTGCCAATGTTATACTTGCCGTTTGCGGCGAATATAAATCTCGGCAGAGTAAGCTCCAGGCCGTTTTGAGGAAGTATATTACCTGTAGCAACAAATACTTCCTTCATCTCCGGGCTAAGGTTGAACACCCATGCATTAAAAGTGGAAGTTACATCTCTGGCTACAACGCCGTACCTCCAATGTTCATTCTTCTTTAATTGCATGCCGGCATCCAAACCAAAACCCCATGATTTAGCGAAGTCACCGACCTTACGGTGGATAAGTTTGAAATTACCTCCCACACTTAGACCAGGACGATTTAATTTTCGAGCGTAGGAGAACAAAAAGGCATAGTCCGCTGCTGTGAACGTAGAAATATTATCGTAGTTGATATTACCCGAATTATCGATCAATTGTGTCGTATTCGGAATGTCATCAACTGCAAAGCGAATAAATGAGAAACCTGCAGCACTTTTATCATCAATAGCGTGAGCGATCCCTACATGGTCGTACTTGGCAATTCCTGCAAAGTAGGATGAATGCATAAGGGATAGGTCAAGCCATTTGTTTACAGAGGTTAATCCGGCTGGATTCCAATAGATACTGGATGCTCCACTTACTTGGGCAGCAAAGGCATTTCCTTGCCCCAGCGCATCTGCCCCCACACCGATAGATAGGAATTCATTTGAATATTTGGGAGCAACCGTTCCTTCCTGTGCTTTCGGGAGCAAAGTGACCAGTAGGCATAGAAAAGTAAGTGTTGAACGGTTCATTCGATCTGAACTTTTGACAATAAAAATACGTTTGTAAAACTCTATTTTCATTAAAAAATTGTGTTCTTTGTGAATGCTTTTCCTCTTTAATCTGTAAAAGTAGTTGAATTAGACTAATTATAACATCGCAAAATACAAGTTCGTCATGTTCTCTTTGCCAAACATAATAACGGCCTTAAATATGCTGTCTGGCGTGATGTCGATAATTTTGACTTTTTCAGGAAGATTGGATTTGGCTCCTTTGGCCATTTTTGCTGGAGCAATCTTTGATTTTCTTGATGGATTTCTCGCCCGAAAAATGGGCGTTAGCGGTGAAATGGGCAAGCAAATGGATTCCCTAGCCGATATCATCACTTTCGGGCTCGCGCCGGGGATCATTATGATGAATATGATCGTGTTATCTATTTTTATTGAGGGCCCATATTATCAAATGTCATTCACTGAATATGCACATTTTCAATTAAACAATTGGGTCAATGCTATGTTTCATGCTGTTCCCAATAGCATGGATGCCTCGATCAAATACCTGCCATTTTTTGGGCTTGTTATTCCCTTTTTCTCCTTGTTCAGACTAGCAAAATTCAATGTCGATGAGCGCCAGAAGGATATATTCATAGGTTTGCCGACCCCATTGAATACCATTTTTTTCTGTTTTTTTCCATTACTTCTTTGGATCAATTTTGAAAGATTACATGACGATCCAGGAATCATTCTATCTATTCTTAACCCCTATTTACTATCAGTGCTGATCGTTGTTATGTCTTTATTGCTTGTTTCCGAACTTCCGCTTTTTTCATTGAAATTTAAACAGCTGGGATGGAGGGGGAATGAGATTCGTTACGTATTCTTAATTCTTTGTTCATTATTTATTGGTTTATTTCTGGTGTGGTCCATTCCATTAATTGTAATTTTGTACCTGATTTTTTCACTAATTCTTCAAAAATCAAATTCGAAAGAACATGAAATTCAAAGCTGAGATTGATGTAATGCCATTAGACGCGTTACTAGACCCACAGGGGAAAGCAGTTACTAATAGCATGAAAAATATTGGTTTACCTGAAATAGATGGTGTCCGCATCGGTCGACATATTCGTCTTTTTGTAAACGCATCAACTCAAACAGAAGCGGAAGGAAAAGTAGAAGAAGCGTGTAAAAAATTGCTTTCCAACCAGATTATGGAGAGCTATACTTATTCTGTCGATCAGATTTAATAATCCATGCTTACCGGAGCCAATTTTATTGGGTCCAAGAGTTCTGCTGACGGGACTAAGACCTTTCAAACGTTTGACCCGGTTCAAAACCATTTTTTACCTGTAAATTATTTCGAAGCTTCCGAGAAGGAGATTCAGGAGGCGTGCATTTTAGCGGAACAAGCGTTTAAAGAACTACGTTTCTTTCCAAAAGAAAAAATGATATTCTTTCTTTTGGCAGTCGCAGAGGAACTCGAGCAATCAAAAGGAAATATCCAAAAACAATATTCACTAGAGACAGGGCTTACTCCACAAAGGTTTGAAACCGAATTTCTTCGAACGTTGAATTTGCTCAGATCTTATGCTGACTTCATACAATCCCCAAATTTTCCTGAGTGTTCGATTGATCTTTCTGATAATTTTAACATTCCTGAATTACGTAAAACACATGTTGGAATAGGTCCTGTAGCTGTTTTTGGAGCGAGTAATTTTCCATTGGCTTATTCCACAGTGGGTGGTGATACGGTGGCCGCCTGGGTGGCTGGATGCCCCGTAATTGTAAAGTCTCATCCTATGCATGCCGGAACGGGAGAATTGGTGGCCCGGTGCATTGTAAATGCGGTGGAAAAATCAGAAATGCCAAAGGGGGTATTTTCCAACCTAAATGGTAAGTCTTTCAAAGTTGGAGAAAAGCTGGTCAATCATCCAAAGATTAAAGGAATAGGTTTTACAGGAAGTTTGAAAGGTGGTCGTGCTATTTTCAATTTGGCAGCAGGACGTCCTGACCCAATTCCTGTTTTTGCGGAGATGGGTAGTGTGAATCCGGTCATTATAGCAAACGAAAATAAGTCTTTAGTAAAAGAATTCGCTGCCTTGTTAGCTCGATCAGTAACGAATGATGCTGGTCAGTTTTGCACTAAGCCGGGATTGATCTTTATTCGAAAGAGCCATGCGGCTGAATTTATTCAATTCCTCGAAAAAGAGCTAAAAACAGCAGATTCCTTTACCATGCTTCATCCGGATATCTTTGAGCGTTACAGTAAGCGTTTGGAAGAAGTGTCAAGGGTTTTGGGAGTAGAACAGTTGCGTTTTGAAAAGGGAGACAAAGCGCTCGAAGGTGTTGCGGCACTGTCGAAAACGTCCTTTGCGGTCTTTGAGAGAGAAAACGTCCTGCACGAAGAGGTTTTTGGACCGCATGTTTTGGTCGTAATTTTTGAAGAATGGTCTCAAGTTAAGCAAGGATTAAAAATGCTTGGCGGACAGTTAACAACCGCTGTTTTCTGTGAGGATACCGCCTTAATGAAACAATACGGGATTTTAGATGTTTTGAATGAAATATCCGGTAGAGTTGTATGGAACGGCGTTCCGACGGGAGTGATGGTGAATTCCTCATCTAACCATGGAGGACCTTATCCGGCTTCTTCGGATTGTAGATTCAGTGCAGTTGGATTCGAATCATGGAGAAGGTTCTCCAGAGGAATAGTATTTCAGAATGCGAATCAAGAAATTCTTCCCGATTCCTTGAAGGATCACAATCCATTGGGTTTGTTGAGAAAACTAAATGGAACATTAACCAAAGTTGCATGGTAAGGATAATAACTTAAATATTTGATTTTTATCAATCATTGAACTTGTTTCTATTTATACTTTTGTCATTCAATTGATAGCACATGTCTGAAATAATGGATAAGCAGCAGCAAACTAAAAGTGGTACAGGGGTATATATTCTAATTATACTATTACTTCTTGTTGGGTTAGGAGCGCTCGCTATGTTATGGTCCCGTAAGAACAAGGAGTTAAATGACTGCTCTAACGAGAATACGTTGCTCAAAGCAGATATGGAAGGGATGAATGATATGATGTCGGGATACGTGGACAATATGTCAAAGGATATCAAGACAGATTTCAAGAATATGCTCAAGACCTATGATGAATTAATCATTAAGGATAAAAGTAAGGCAGACAGTTTGAACGTGCAGAAGCAAAAGATTTTGTCGCTCATGGATGATTTAGAAAATGCCAAAAGGAATGGTCGATTGAATGCGCGTAAGATCGCTCAGATGAACAGAGAGATCGAAACGCTTCGCTCTATCATGAAGAGCTATGTGATCCAGATCGATTCATTGAATACATTGAATGTCAAACTTACATCAGACTTGGATCAAACCAATACCAAATTGACAGCTACAGCTCAGGAAAGAGATCAGTACAAGCAAGAGGCGGAAAAAAGTGCTGCTCAGGTAAAAAAAGGCTCGAAACTACAGGCGCTTGGCATTCAGACGGATGGTTTGCGAATGAAGTTGAACAATACGACCGAGGTTTCCAATAAAGCTAAGAATGTGGTTCAGATACGTTCCAGTTTCACCATCTCTGAGAATCCGATTACAGCTCCCGGACCTAAAGTAGTGTATTTGCAGGTGATTAATCCTGAGGGGCGCACACTTCAAACGAGATCCACGAATGTGGTACAAACAGAAGCAGGTCCTGTTTCTTATTCGGATAAAAAAGAGATAGATTATCGAAATCAGCAGATAGATATGTCTATCTATTATGATTTCAAAGGTGAGGAAGCAGTGAAAGGAAATTATAGTGTAAAGATTTATTGTGATGGTAACCTTATTGGTTCAGATACCTTTACATTGAAATAAACGTTTTTAGTTAGATAGAATGGTTAATATTTTTATTGCAAATCTGGACTGGGAAATTACTTCTGATGATTTGCGCACTACTTTCTCTACATTTGGAGAAGTAACCTACGCCCATGTGGTTTTTGAGAAAGACACGAAGCGTTCCAAGGGTTACGGATATGTTGAAATGGAAAACACGGATCATGCGATCAATGCGATTCAAGCATTAAATGGAATGGAGGTTAATGGTCGCCGTCTGGATGTGAAAATTGCATCTCCAAAAGGCAATCGCCCTCCTAAAAAAGAGGCTGCGCCAAAAAAGTCATTTCAGAAGAAACCTTTCGAGAAAAAGCCATTCAACAGAGAAGCTAATCGATCTGGAGATCAGGAAAGAAGAACGTATGTCTCCACTGATCGTCCGCAAAGAAGATTTGATAAATAATAGATGATTTTATGTCAGCTGTAGAACAAGGACACGTGCATACATCCATTGATGCTAAGGGCATTGGTACGATTGAATTTGGACATCCATTAAGTAATTCCCTTCCAGGAAAGATCCTTCAGAAACTTGCGGATACGGTAACCGAACTCGGTAAAAATGATGAGGTAAAAGTAATTGTACTTCGCTCTTCAGGAGATAAGGCCTTTTGTGCCGGAGCAAGCTTTGATGAGTTGATTTCCATAAAAGATCTTGAAAC
The DNA here is from genome assembly GCA_044340465.1 of Crocinitomicaceae bacterium. Taxonomy (GTDB): domain Bacteria; phylum Bacteroidota; class Bacteroidia; order Flavobacteriales_D; family Crocinitomicaceae; genus M0103. The sequence continues at coordinate 31,653 of JBIITO010000003.1, forward strand.
CGGTAAAACATTTTTCTCTGGCTTTGCCAATGTGATCAACGCATGCCGAAAAGCTCCGAAATTAATAATTGGTCGTGTACATGGTAAGGCAGTTGGGGGTGGAGTTGGTTTGGCTTCGGCAGTAGATTACTGTTTCGCAACAGAAAATGCGGATGTCAAGCTTTCTGAACTAGCTGTAGGGATCGGTCCATTTGTGGTGGGGCCTGCCGTAGAACGCAAGATTGGTTTGTCAGCCATGAGCGAATTAGCTATCAATGCAACGGAATGGCGCAATGCAGAATGGGCGCGTAAAAAAGGTCTTTATGTGGATACGTTTGACACCGAAGAAGAAATGGATCATGAGATCACAAAACTGGCAGATCGTTTGGCAGGCTCAAGTCCGGAAGCCATGGCTGAGCTCAAAAAGGTGTTTTGGCAGGGAACCGAAAACTGGGATGAATTGCTTCTGGAGCGTGCAGGCATCAGCGGAAGATTGGTGCTGAGTGATTTCACCATTAACGCGATCAATTCGTTTAAGAAAAAGTAATTCTTGAGATCATATTCAGTAAAAGGTGGTTGAGCGATGTCGAAACCACCTTTCTTTTTTTGAAAATTCGTTTGTTAATAAAAATAGAAATTCTATCTTTGCACCCCCAATTTAGGGATATTGTCTTATTTTAATTAGTATTAATTGTGAATACATTAAGTTACAAAACCGTTTCCGGCAACAAGGAGACCGCTAATAAAAAGTGGCTTGTTGTGGATGCAGAAGGCCAAACTGTTGGTCGTCTTGCAAGCAAGGTGGCGAAAATTATTCGTGGTAAACACAAAACGAATTACACGCCCCATGCTGACTGCGGAGATAACGTGATCGTGATCAACGCAGGAAAGGTGTCTTTCTCAGGAACGAAGCTTGTTGACAAGGAGTATGTACGCTACACGGGATATCCGGGTGGTCAGCGCATTACGACAGCTCAGGAAATGCTTCAGAAACATCCTGAAAGACTCATTGAAAAAGCTGTTAAAGGAATGTTGCCAAAAAACAAGTTGGGAAGAGCACTCTTCACTAACCTGAAGGTATACGCAGGACCTGAGCACAAGCAGGAAGCGCAAAAGCCTGAGGCATTTAATCTTGACTCATTCAACTAATAAGCATGGAAGTAATTAACACACTTGGTAGAAGAAAAACGTCAGTTGCACGTGTTTACCTTTCAAAGGGTAGCGGTAAAGTAACTGTGAACAATAAGGATTACAAGGTGGCTTTTCCGATTGCAGTTTTGCAATCTAAGATCGAGCAACCTTTTGCGATCACTAATACTACAGGTCAGTATGACGTGAAAGTAAATGTTTTTGGTGGTGGTATCAACGGTCAGGCTGAAGCGATCCGTTTGGGTATTTCCCGTGCACTTGTAGAAGTAGCTGAGGAAAACAAGACCCTTTTGAAAGCGGAAGGTTTGATGACACGTGATCCTAGAATGGTTGAGCGTAAGAAACCCGGTCAACCAAAAGCAAGGAAGAAATTCCAGTTCTCAAAACGTTAATATTTTTTGGCGATTGTTTAGTATCCAAACTTCAGAGTACCCTTCGTTTATCGAACCCTCTGTTTGTTGAAGAATTACATAGCCTCTGTCTGCTGAAAAGCAGGGAAAGTAAACAATAAAAAAAGAAAAAATGTCAAAAGTAAACTTTGAAAATCTACTAGAAGCGGGTGTTCATTTCGGACACTTGAAAAGAAAATGGAACCCGGCAATGGCGCCGTATATCTTTGAAGAGAAAAAAGGTATCCACATTATCGACCTAAATAAGACAATAGCACATCTCGATCAGGCATGTGCGGCGATGAAACAAATTGCAAAGTCGGGTAAAAAGGTTCTTTTCGTAGCAACTAAAAAACAAGCGAAAGAAATCGTAGCTCAGAAAGTAGCTGAAGTGAACATGCCTTTCGTAACGGAGCGTTGGTCAGGTGGTATGCTTACCAACTTCCAAACAACCAGAAAATCGATCCGTAAAATGTCTTCCATTGATAAGATGAAGTCAGACGGAACCTGGGACACACTGAATAAGCGTGAGCGTTTGTTCAAGACTCGTCAGCGTGAGAAACTAGAGAAAAACTTTGGTTCTATCGCAGACATGACCCGTCAGCCTGCGGCGATCTTTATCGTAGATATCTTGAAAGAGCATATCGCGCTGAACGAAGCAAAGCGTTTGAACATCCCTACATTTGCAATGGTAGATACGAACTCAAACCCTAAGTTGGTTGATTTCCCTATCCCTTCAAATGACGATGCAACAAAATCGATCTCTATCATTCTTGATGCCATCTGTGGTTCGATTAAAGAAGGATTGGAAGATCGTAAGAACTTGAAAGGTTCTGAAAAGGAAGAAGAGGAATCAGCTGAGAAAGCAGTTAGTGCAGAAGCAGCTGAACAAACAAACAATTAATTAATAGACAGAAAATATTATATCCATGGCAATTACAGCTGCAGATGTGAACAAATTGCGCCAACAAACTGGTGCAGGAATGATGGACTGCAAGAATGCACTTGTTGAAGCAAACGGAGATTTCGAAGCAGCAGTTGATATTCTTCGTAAGAAAGGACAAAAGATCGCTGCCAAGCGTGGGGAGAATGAAGCTCGTGAAGGGTTGATTATTGCTCAGGCAACTGCCGATGCGAAAGCTGGTGTGATCGTTACCTTGAACTGCGAAACAGATTTCGTTGCAAAAAATGACGGATACCGCGCTTTGGTTCAGTCGATCGTTGATATCGCATTGAAAAATATGCCTTCATCCGTAGAGGAATTGAAGTCATTGAAATATGATGAGAAACTTTCTGTTGATGAGAAGATCACTGAGCAGATCGGTGTGATTGGTGAGAAACTCGATCTTTCCGGTTATGCTACGATCAAAGCGGACAAAGTGGTAGCTTACAACCACCCTGGTAACCAATTGGCTACTCTTGTAGGTTTGAACAGTTCTACAGAAGCTGCCGAAGATGCAGGAAAGCAAGTTGCTATGCAGGTTGCAGCTATGAATCCAATCGCTCTTAATAAAGATGGTGTGGATGCACGTACCATCGAACGTGAGATCGAGGTTGGTAAAGAATTGGCTATTCAGGAAGGTAAACCTGCTGATATGGCTGAGAAGATCGCTCAAGGTCGTCTGAACAAATTCTTCCAGGAGAATACCTTGTTGAGTCAAGCTTTTGTTCGCGACAATAAACTAACTGTAGAGCAGTTCCTTGGCTCAGCGGAGAAAGGACTCACAGTTCTTGATTTTAAACGCTTCTCTCTAAGCTAATAGAGAATATGAAATAAGAAGGCTATCATTTATTGATAGCCTTTTTTTTGAATACTAACGATCAACTTGCAAGATGAAATATAAAAGGATCCTTTTAAAATTGAGCGGTGAATCGCTCATGGGCGATAAACAGTTCGGAATTGACAATAACCGACTTTCTGAATACGCACAGCAGATCAAGGAAGTACACGGTCTCGGTGTAGAGATAGCCATCGTGATAGGAGGCGGGAACATCTTTAGAGGCGTACAGGCAGAAGAAGGTGGTATGGATCGTACACACGGCGATTACATGGGGATGCTGGCTACCATGATCAATTCTATGGCGCTTCAGTCAGCGTTGGAATCTGCAGGTATTAAAACACGCTTACAATCCGCTATTGAAATGAAGGAGATTGCTGAACCATACGTGCGAAGAAGAGCGGTGCGTCATCTGGAAAAAGGACGTGTAGTGATTTTTGGTGCAGGGACAGGAAACCCTTTCTTCACGACGGATTCAGCTGCATCTTTAAGAGCGATTGAGATCAATGCGGATGTGATCCTTAAAGGGACGCGAGTCGACGGTATTTACACAGCAGATCCATTAAAAGATCCAAATGCAGTGAAATATGATTCGATCAGTTTTGATGATGCCTATGGAAAGGGACTGAAGGTAATGGATATGACGGCATTTACTTTGTGTAAGGAAAATGACCTTCCGATCATCGTTTTTGATATGGACACACCGGGTAATCTGAAGAAATTACTTCAGGGAGAAGCCATAGGTACCATTGTAAGAAATTAGAAAATACTATTTTTGGCGAAATCTTTTTGACGATGACAGAGGAGCTACAAATGATCTACGACGAATTCAAGTCAGCCAATCAGAAATCAATTAGTCACCTGGAGAACGAATTGGTGAAAATCCGTGCAGGAAAGGCAACTCCTTCCATGTTGCATGGAGTAATGGTAGATTATTATGGTTCTCCGACACCCATCCAGCAAGTAGCAAATATTACTACGATGGATGCGCGAACGATCACTGTGCAGCCATGGGAAAAGAACATGCTGAATGAAATTGTAAAAGGGATCATCAATTCAAATTTAGGATTTGCCCCTCAGAATAATGGCGAAGTATTGATCATCTCTGTTCCACCATTAACGGAGGAGCGTCGTCGGGATTTGGTAAAAAAGGCGAAAGCAGAAGGTGAACATGCGAAGGTCGGAATCCGAAACAACCGAAAAGACGCATTGGACATGGTCAAAGATCTTAAGAATGAAGGATTGTCTGAAGACCTCATGAAAGACGCCGAAAATGAAATTCAGAATGTAACTAATTCATTTGTGAAGAAAGTTGAAGATCTTTTAGATCAGAAGGAAAAAGATATTATGACTATCTGATTCCAAATGAGCCGCGAGCTCTTTTTTATTTCACCAGGATCTCTACTCTTCGATTAGCCTGTTCTTGATAAGCAAATTTTGGCTTTGGATAAATAGGACGGGTATTTCCATATCCTACCGCAGTCAATCTATTCTTATCAATGCCGTTATCAATAAGATAAGCCATTACACGTTTCGCTCTTGCCTCGGAGAGTTTTTGTGAGGCAAAATTATTATCTCCAATCAGAAAGACATGACCTTGGATTTCAATTTCAATCACTGAATTTAAGGCCATAAAGTCCTTCAATCGTTTTAATTTTGGCTCCGATTCAGGCATAATTTCACTCGTTCCAGGTTTGAAATCGATCTCTTCTATCTGGATACTTTTACCTTTTGTGATGCGATCGAGTTCGAATACGATCTGTTGATCTTGTGTACCGATTACCTTTATCTCTTTGTCTTCAAAAAAGTATCCTTCTGCATCACAGCGAACATTTATCTTACACGGTCTTGGTGGATTGAGTAAGAGGTCGCTGCAACGGTATAATCCTGCCATTTCTTTGTTGTCTTCGATAATAAAGTTTGCAACAATAGGAGCATTAGATTTCTTATCTCTAGCAAGAAATGTTAGGGTAGAGGCGAAATCATCATTTCGTTTGTCAAGAATTTTTGGCTCTTTTAATTCATTTTCTGTGCTTCTTTCAGTGTGGAATTTGAATTCCAGTTTAACAACCGATTTTGCTTTTTCGAGTGTGGTAAAAGCTATCATGATCTTTTGTCCTTCAAGCAGTTCCATTGGATATAACTTTCCTCCAATGGCATTTGAATCTAAACCGACGACTAGTTGATCTTTCTGTTTGTAAATACGTTTTATATCTGCAATACCTTTCGAAAGTTCAACGCAGAGATCCGTATTGTTTTCTTGGAAAACAATCATTTGCAGAAAGTGCTCATTGATTCGAGCATCAAATGTCAGCACTCCGTTCGCATCCGCGATAAATGATATCCATACGATATTTTTGCTTGAAATATCACTAAGTGATGGGTAGTTAATCATATCGTCAACATAGCCCGGTTTGCCGGTAAACTGTATGGAATAACTTCCTGACTTGAATATATTGACAGCACCCTCACAATCAGCAATTGATTCAGATTGCTCTTTTTCCGTCTGTGAGTAGATAAAAACAAACGAAAACAAGAAATATATGGATAAAAAAGCCCTTGTCATGTCAAGAACATAAATTTAAAGACTTTTATGTAAATAACCTATGCCAAATAAGACAGAATCAAATACACTGTTCCGACTTGTTGTGTAGAAAAATGACTTCCATTGGACAGTTTATCAAAGCCTGACAAAATTGGCTAATAATTTTTTACCAACATCATGACTTTTCTCTGGATGGAATTGTACTCCATAGATTTTATTTTTACTTACGGCTGAAACGAAACGGGATTCATATTCTGTGGTGGTCAGAATGTCTAACGTATCGTTTACCCGAAAGTGATAGGCATGAACAAAGTAGAATTCAGCCGGACTGGTGATGTTTTCGAAAAGTTGATCTTTTTTTTCAAGGATCGTAGTATTCCATCCTGTATGAGGAATCTTATACCGAAGTGTGTCTTCCACTTCCAATTTTATAACATCCGCATCAAACCACCCGAGACCCTCACAGCCTTTCGGATCAGTACTTTCATGACTCATACGTGCCATCAATTGCATTCCCAGGCAAATTCCTAAAATTGGTATTTTTTTGTTCAGCACTGCATGATTAAGCGCTTCAATCAATCCCAACTCCTGCAGGTTATTCATGGCCTTTCCAAAATGACCAACACCTGGTAAAATTAGCTTTTCCGCATGCAGTATATCGTCCGGATCTGAGGAAACAATGGATTCAACTTTTAAACGATCCAGTTTTTTCTTCACGGAATGTAAATTCCCCATGTTGTAATTCACGATGACGATCATAATGTGAAGATAATAATTAAAATTTGAAGCTAGCCGAGTGGCCATCCTCGGTACACTTTCCACTTCGTTTCAAGCACTCGGTCGGCTTTGAGCAAGTCGAGTGTCGACCTCGATTTATTGTTAATAGCTAGTCGAGTGTCCGACGCAGGAGGATGTACCGAGACCAGCACTCCAGTAATCCGTCCTCGGTACACTTTCCACTTCGTTTCAAGCACTCGGTCGGCTTTGAGCTTGCCGAGTGGCCGCTTGAGCGGCTGTACCGAGGCTAGCGGATAAATTTCTTCCTAGCAAGTTTTTTCAAAAAATCAATTCTTCCATTAATTAAAGCACTCTTTTTTTCATGACCCCACTTCTGAATTTGCTTTTCACGATTAAAAGCATAATCGATTCTATTAAATTCTTCTGAATAAACAAGTTTTACTGGTTGATGCAATTTTGTATGAATTGCACCCTCTCCATTTTGATGTTGATGAAGTCTTCGTTCCAAATTTCTTGTGCTTCCTGTGTAGTAGCTTCCATCTCCACAAAGTAAGATATACATATGACAAGTCATGAATTATTAGGTTAAGCTATATTGAATTTAAGCAATTTTTTTGATTTATTTCCGTATTCCATGATCAATGATTGTCGAGTATCCAGCCTCGGTACACTTTCCACTTCGTTTCAAGCACTCGGCCGGCTTGTACAATTGAGATAAAAGCTAGTCGAGTGTCCGACGTAGGAGGATGTATCGAGACTAGCACTCGGTCGACCTGTACAATTGAGATAAAAGCTTGCCGAGTGGCCGCTTCAGCGGCTGTATCGAGACTAGCACTCGGTCGACCTGTACAATTGAGATAAAAGCTTGCCGAGTGGCCGCTTCAGCGGTTGTATCGAGACTAGCACTCGGTCGACCTGTATAATTGAGTTAAGAGCTAGCCGAGTGGCCGCTTCAGCGGTTGTATCGAGGCTAGCGGTTGTATCGAGGCTAGCAACTCTGCCAGTTTCTCCACCTGAATTTTCCGAGAATATTTTTCGATGCCGTTAGAATTGCAGGCGATGCTCCCTGTGTTTTCAAACTCTCGGTAAAGCTCATCCAAAACTTCCAATAAGTGATTGGCATCTTTCACAATGACACCTGAATTTGTTGATTGAATTATTTCTGCTTGAATTGACATGTTGTCTTCGACAGATTCCTCAATATTGTAAAACTGCTTTTTAAGTGCAATTGCTTCTTTATCATCAGAATAACAAAAAATAATTTTTCGACGTATGGCCAAATAGTCGTAAATTTTTGTTCCTGTGTAAGCATAGTAATTGAAGAGTAACATGACATTAGCATCTGCCAGTTTTTCCATCAATATTTTATTGGGAAGTTTCGGAATTATTACAACGTATTTTGAAAGTTTAGGATACTCTTTTTCAATCATATCTGTGACTTCAAGAACGGTATTAATTCCATAAAATGTCAACTGAAAATTAATTTCTTTATGTGTTAGAACGAACTCATTGATTGTCCTTAAAATACTTCTTAAAGGATGCCAATCATAAATGGTTCCAACAAATGCGATTTTTAACTTTTCACTATTTTGGGTGATTCCAGAAACTGCGTTAATAGATTCCGGATCGTACCCATTTGGAAGAATTAGAAAATTTTTATCACCAATCACCTCAGTTATTTTTCTTTGAAAAACTTTATCTACAGTTGTTACAGCAGAAGCCGATTTTAAAATTTTCCGTTCAAAAAACCAGTTCCAAGGTTTTAAGTATTTACTAATAATATTGGTTTTATTGGTCGTCCAGGGATCGCGGTAATCAGCTATCCAAGGTGCATGAAATTCTTTGCTGAGTCGGGATGCGTATTTGAACAAAATAAATGGGTCTCCTGTCGCAATTATGGCATCAACTTTGTTGTTCCTAAGATAGTTTCTTGCAGCAAAATATACTTCTACTTTAGGTCCAACGGGATATAAGAATTGAGAAAATTCATAAAATGCACTTATACTTCGTCTTAAATAATACCATTTTTTATCACCGTGACGAAGCATTATTCGATTAGCCAGATTAGGAATGTATGGAGCTCGGATTATTTCCCCAAATTCAGTTGATTCAACTACCTCACTTTTATTATCGCTAGGTGCTATATAATCCAAATAATTCCCGTAAGTATTGCTCCATTGTCTTGTAACAACAATAGGTTCAATACCGAATTCTTTCAGATAACGGTACCAATTGTATGGTCTTAACCCACCCACTGAAACGTAGGGCGGGAAATCATAGGCCAGAATTAGTACTTTTTTCATCTTTAACTCACTCATAATTATCCATTAAAAGAAAGTCCGCTATATGAAAATGTTTTACTCCTTCAATGGTGTCAGTCCAAATCGAATCCATGGAAACGACATATTTTGGGTAATGGTCTTTCAGCTCCAATAAAGGAGTAAATTCCCTCTCAACTGTTGCTTTTTCGGGCATCAGGTAGGTAACTTGAATGTAAAACTTTGAATTCCCTTTTGTTGCAATAAAATCAATTTCTTTCGTGCCAACTTTGCCTACAGCAACTTTATAGTCTCTGCTCAGCAATTCGAGTAAAACAATATTCTCCAAAATCCCTGAAATCATTCTGTCTTTATAACCCATCACAGCATATACAATCGCAGGGTCACTCACAAAATATTTCTCTTGCGTCTTTAATAACTCTTTTCCCTTCACGTCATAGCGTTGGATACGCTTGATGATGAAAGCGCTTTCCAAGGCATTAAGGTAATTATAAACTGTATTTAGATCAATTTTTCGTTGTTGACTTTTAAAATAATCTGCAATTTTTTTTGCTGAAAAAGAGTTACCAATATTATCAAATACATACTTAACAATTCGTTCTAACAATTCTACATCACGAATTTTATATCGCTGAACGGTGTCCCTTAAAATGGCTGAAGAGTATATATCAAAAACAATTTTACAGGCAGATTCTAAAGAATAGGTTGATGTGTGTAACACAGGAAATCCACCAATTCGCATAAAGTATTCAAATTTTTCAAACCTACTTTTATCGCTTTTTTGAAGTTCAGTATTAAAGCTCAAACATTCTCTAAATGTGAGTGTTTGTATTTGAAATTCAACGTATCTTCCAGCAAGAAAAGTTGCCAGTTCCGAGGATAATAAATGCGAATTTGATCCGGTGATGTAGATGTCAGCGTCAAAATCCAAGAGAAATGAATTCACTGCCTTTTCCCAGCCAATTACCTCTTGGATTTCATCCAGTAAAATATAATGCTTATTTACTGGCGTTATTTGTTGTTTAATAAAGGTGTAAAGGTCTTCTCCTGTCTTGATTTCTGAGTAATTGAAGCTTTCAAAATTGATGAAATGAATATTTTTTTCCTCGGCTCCTCTTCGAAGAATTTCCTCTTTTAATAGAAGCAAAATACTCGATTTACCAGATCTTCGAATGCCAGTTATTACTTTAATAAAAGGCTTATCGATGAATTCTTTAATCTTGTTTATATATAATTCTCGTTGAATCATTATTGGGTTGTAACAACAAAAGTAGCAGAATAATTCAATTTTTAATGCTTATAACCATAAAAAGTGAATTAAAAATTAAATTTTAATGGTTGTAACCTATAAAAGTAAAAATTAGGGGGTGGGTTATTTGCCAGAATTAGTACTTTTTTCATTTCACCAAAGATAGGATTTCAGATTTAAAAGGAATCATAGTGGGTAAAATCGTCAATTCATTTGCTTTTAAATATCTTTGAAGCTATACAGACGAATAAAGAAAGCACTAATAACTTTTTGGAATAACTCGGATTTGGGGCTGAGTAGACTAAATGACAATAAAGAGTTAAAATCAATGCCTAATAAGCACTTACTCCTCCTTACCGCTGAATATCCATATGGAAAAGGGGAGACGTTTTTGGAAAATGAAGTGCCCATTTTAGCACAGCATTTTGACAAGATTACAATAATTTCTTTAAGCGAGAATTCAGAGCAAACGAGAGAAATACAATCTATTTGTGAGGTGTTCCGCTTTCCTGTTTCTTTATCGAAAACGGAGAAAATACTTGCTTTGAGGTACTTGTTATTAAGAGAAGTGAGGGCAGAATTGAAACGAGTAACGAGTGTTTATAAGTTAAAAGTTAACTTTCAGATCATTTCAACCATCCTAGTTTCATGGGCAAGAGCAAAAAAAATAAAATCATTATTTAGAAAGCATTTAAATTCGGAATCGATTGCCTATTCCTATTGGACGGATGATTCCTCCTTGGCTTTGGCGCAATTGAAAATTGAAAATCCTGACTTTAAATGTGTGTCTCGCTTTCACGGGTGGGATGTTTACTTTGAGGCAAGTGCAATTGGTTATTTGCCTTTCCGGAAGTTTATCAATGATCACTTGGACCAACAATATGCCATTTCTGATGCAGGTTCAAATTATGCAAGAACGAGATGGGGAATAGATTTTCCGAACAAAATATCTGTTTCGCGGTTAGGTACCGCAACCCAAATGGAACATTGGTTAACTCGTGAATCTATGCGTGAGCAAAGACTTATCGTCAGTTGTTCAAATGTTATTCCACTCAAGCGAGTGGAACTTATTTTCGCTGTTTTGAATGGTTTAGTGAATGATGAAATCCGTTGGGTCCACTTTGGTGATGGACAAAATTTGGCAGAATTAGAAAGAAAAATCGCTCACGAAAAAAAATCGCACCTCACCGTTGAATTGAGGGGGAGGGTTTCCAATGAAGAAGTATTGGAATTTTACAAGCAAGAAAGCCCTGATTTTTTCATAAATCTGAGTACATCTGAAGGGATTCCGGTTTCTATCATGGAGGCCTTCTCAGTAGGAATTCCTGTGATTGCAACTCCAGTGGGAGGTGTCCCAGAAATCGTTTCAAACCAAGCAGGGGCTTTGGTTGATCCGCATGCTACTGCTGAAGAGATTCAAATGATTCTGATCAATTTACTAAGTAAACCGCTATCCGATTGGAATCTACTGTCTGAGCAAGCTTATGAAGTTTGGAAAAATCAGTACAACGCGGAAACAAATTTCACTTCTTTTGCCCACGCTCTAAAGAAAATCTAATTCCAATTTTAGTGATAGATGCCTTTCTCTAACTACTGATTTGTTAGTGGACTTATTCAAAATCCCTAAAAATACATACTAATTGGGGATTATATTCTCCAAAAATAGATACTAATTGGGGATTAGGAATGTGAGAATTTCAATCAATAATTAATTTTATTTCCAGAATTAATTCGAAATCTTTAAATGAAATTAGCTAAATAACTAGGCTAAAGATTAGAACCATACACTTCGATTAATTGGTTGCAATAGGGAGAGATATCAAAGTCTTTTACGAATTCTTCTGCTGCGCTTTGTATGGAATTGTACAGAGGAGCATTTTCCCATAATTCAATGATTTGATCTGCAAGTTGCACTGGATCTGGTTGTTGAAATATAAATCCGTTTTTGCCCTGTTGAATCAAATCGCGATTGCCACGACCATCAATACAAACGACAGCAGTACCTGCTGCCATGGCTTCTAAAATAACCAATCCTAAGGGTTCGTAATTTGCTGTGTGAAGGTAAACAAATGCTTTGTGCAGAAAGGTTTCAGGATGATCGACATTGCCATGAAAATGAATGAAATCTGTTAATTCCAATTCATTCGTGAGTGCTTCTAACGCTTTGCGTTTGGGTCCATCGCCAAGCAGGTGTAAATGAAATGAAAGACCTTTTTCATGCAAATTTTTCACAACTTTGATAGCCAGATTTTGTGCTTTTTTCTCAACAAGGCTGCCAATCATGCACAACTCAAGTGCTTTTTCTTTCGGTGCTTTAGCTTGGAATCTATTGATTGAAATACCATTGAGTAGCTTATAAACTGGAGTTGAAGTCGGAAGTACTTTTTGAGCATATGTAAATGAATCATGTGCGATGCTGATTGCGATTTTTTTAGGCAATTTTTTCCAAGATTTCAAGATCAGATGGCGTTCGTAAAAGTCGGTAATTCCTTTTTTTGAAAAGAGCGGTTTTAAACTGCCATTCTCTAGTTGGTGCATATTATCATGAAAATGCATGACACGAAGCGCATTTCCGATCCTTAGTTGGCTCATGAACATTTCTGTTTCAAACAAGTGCGAATGAATAACGTCTGGTTGAAATGTATCTATGAACTTTTGCAAGTCCTCTACATCAACATGGTTTTTTCCCGATAGGGAAGGGCGCACAAGGGATGGGATGAGCTCAATTCGAAGGTACTCTGTAAAAGCTTTGTAGGCATTGTTTGGACGAAAAACAAGCAGGCAAACTTCTATCTCTTCTCGCTGCTGCAGCTCCTGACAAATATCAATGACCAATCGCTCGGCGCCACCTTTGTTCAGTTCGGGTATGATGTGCAGGATTTTCATGTGCATTTAAACTTTCATTTAATTCTTTAGCTAGGATGCCAATACCTGCCAGTATCCTTTTCGCGGGCTTCCAATGTAGGTTAATTTTTTCTGTGCTTTTAATTTTTTAAGATGATACCGGATTCCATCTTCCGACAAGTTTAATTTTTTTGCCAATTCTTTAATGGTTCCTGAAGCATTTTGATGAAAATATTCCAAAATCAAACGTGCATTTTTAGTGGTAGTTTTAGTGGTAGTTTTAGTGGTAGTTTTAGTGGTAGTTTTAGTGGTAGTTTTTTTAGGTTTGGAAAGTGGGACGATTACTTCAAAAACGTCTTTTTCGATAAAAACAGGGGTTATTCCGCTATATAATCGACTATATTTAAAAACGTTTCTTATACCGGTTCCAAGTTCTTCAGCTCGTGCGATTTGAACAAAGAATTTCGTGATGTGTGGATTTTTTGGATACGATTCACATTCATCGGGATGAATGGAACCAAATAAATGAGGTTTGTTGGCATTTCGCATTATACAACGGTCTACGGAGATTTCAACAGCAGAAACGCGTGGATTGATGTATTCACGATGTATCAGAAAGTTTGCTACAAGTTCTCTGAAGATATGTTCACGCAATGAAATACGTACGTCGCCTTTCATGTGAAATTTATCCGGCAAGTGCTTAGCTAAAAATTGCATCAGCAGCTCATAAGAAATGATCAAATTGCGCCTTATCGTTTCACGGTCATCATACCTGTTTGTATCTACTCGTCGAAGTATCGCTTCAATTTTGTAGTGGGGTAACATACTCAATATGGCCTCTTCTTTTCCAAATAACAACAAGGCGGCTAAGGTGAATCCTTCTATATTGGTATTCAGATCTGTACGATACAACCCTGCGGCTTTGTAAAAGGCGGTGCCTGACAATTCAAGCCATGGGTGAGCAGGTCTGTTGGCACGTATCAGGTTTTTTACTTTTTCAATTATTCCATTTTCGAAATGAGATTCATTCAGGTAGGGATAGATGGTGTTTTCCGAGTAATTTGTAGCTTTTTGTGCATACAACTCGCTTATTTTACTGTGTGTAGTCACTGTAAAATCACCATCGGCACTTCGGTCATAGATTTTTCCTTTGCTTTTGTGGACTTGTGAGCTGGAAGGTACAAATACATGTATAATGCTTTTTCCTTCTATCTCAAGGATTGTTGGTTGCAATAGAAAAACAGGATCTAATTTCTCGGAGTTATTGCTCAGATTGATCAAATTTTTGCATAACTGATCGGCTTTGTTTTTATCTAAGCCAATTATTTTCCCCGTATCGTCTATACCTAATAAAATGGTTCCTCCTTGTCTGTTTAGAAAAGCACAAATGGTCTCAAATAGATTTCCGGGTAATTCTTTGGATGCTTTTTTAAACTCAACAGTTAAACCTTCCCCCTTTTTTAGAATATGTGCTATGTGTGACGGATCCATAAATTAATGAAACAAGATAAGGATTATTTACGGAATACAGGGCTACAGTTGTTATCTGTTGTGAACTGATCAAATGAAAAAAGTGACTATTTGAGATCACACATACGTATTCCTCGGACGAAAAACCACTATGCAGACTTCGATTCCTGTTCTTTTTCTTAGTTCATTGCAAATATCCACCACCAGCCGTTCGGCGCCGCCTTTATTCAATTCTGGGATGATGTGGAGGATTCGTGTGGGATCAAAGTTAAGGCAACTGTATCGGCCTGAAAAAAACGTACTATTCTTCAATTATTTGATCGATTTGGTACAATAATTCCGGAAGCTTATGTTGCATAATGTCCCACACAATGTCATAATCAACACCGAAATAATCGTGAATCAGAACGTCTCTGGTGCCTGCAATTTTTTTCCATTCTACTTGGGGATGTTCATCTTTGAAATCTTGAGGCAGTTTTTTAGTAGCCTCACCGATGATTTCCAGACTTCTTATGACTGCTCTTGTGAGCGTTTCATCTGCCAGAAAAGCCTCTTTTTCATTCCATTGGCATGTCTCAAAACAAAATCAATTTCTTGACGAATATGCTTGAGGTAGTTAAGCAGCGAGGACATAATTCACCTCTTTCAAAATTTCCGGACCCATAAATGGACTTATAGAGCCGGGCGTAACTAATTCTATATCACGACCTGTAATCTCCTTTAAGAAGAATGCTAGATCCATAAAATTGTCATATGTATGAGAGTCCGGATTGAACTCAACAAAAAAATCAATATCACTTTCCGCAGACATTTCGTCCCGCGAAAATGAACCAAAAATTCCAATACGCGCCACTCCAAATGACAGCACCTTTTCCTTATTCATCTTAAGAACACGAATCAATGAAGCTTTATCTTGAACTTTTTCCATTCTCCCACGAATATACTAAAAACGGAATCAATCTCTATATCCAAACAGTTTTATTTTCCCATTGGAATGGCGAGCATAGCGCGGTCTGACATTGGGTTGCGGTTTCCACTCTGACTCTCCTCTTTCGCACTGCAGAATACCCCGCCGTCAGGCCGAGTTTGCCGCAGGCAAGTATCGAGGCTAGGCGGGGAGGAAATTAAAAATTCACTATCTTCAGTATGTGAAGAAAAATTTATTCATTATTTCGGGATGCAACGGCGCAGGTAAAACAACAGCATCTTTTATGATATTACCGGACATCCTGAATTGTCGTGAATTTGTAAATGCGGATGAGATTGCCAAAGGACTATCCCCTTTTCAGCCTGAAAGGGTTGCTATTGAGGCAGGAAGGATCATGTTAACACGAATTCGCGAGTTATTGGCAGAAGAGGTAAGTTTTGCTTTTGAGACCACGTTAGCAACCAGGAGTTATGTACATGTGGTCCGCAATGCAATTGAAAAAGGGTACTCTGTTACGCTGCTTTTCTTTTGGTTACAAACTATTGAATTGGCACAGGAGCGAGTTATGGAGCGTGTGCGATCAGGTGGGCATAATATCTTACCGAACGTAATTCGTCGACGTTATTTCAAAGGAATAAACAATTTATTTGAACTTTATCTTCCAGAGGTTGAATCCGTTCTTATTTTTGATAATTCAGAGGGGAAACCCGAATTGATAGCTGAAAAGATCGAAGGAAATAAATTAACTTTGCACAACGAAAAGAAGTTTCTGCAACTTTATTCATATTATGAGCACAAAAAAAGATAAAGTAGTTTTGAGGAATAAAATCCTAAAGGGTTTGGAAAAAACCTATGAGAAACTTGTGCAGGTTAAGAAAGAAAAAAATGAAGACCTGATCATTATCAAGGATAACAAGGTGGTTCACATAAAACCACTTTAAGTTACTTTTCTAAGGACCTCAACATTGATTGCCGCAGTCGGGCTGAAATTCGCTGCTCTCACACTTCACTCTCGCACTGCAAATTTGTGTCATCCCTCGATACACTCCGACGATGTCGGAGCACTCGGTCTGACACTGGTATAGTTTAGTACCCCCGGCGTCAGGTCGCACTGCACTGAATTCATTGAAGTGAGTTTGCCGCTCTACCGCCGTCAGGCCGAGTTTGCCGTAGGCAAGTATCGAGGCTAGGCGGGACTCCACTCTCACTCTCACTCTCACTCTCACTCTCACTCTCACTCTCCGCTCTCACACTTGTCTTGAGTTTACTTGTCCTGAGCATTCTAAGATAAATCCAAATTATTAGGCTACTAATTTTACAAAAGGTTCATTTCTGTTTGCTACCGCGAATATTCGGAGTACGATTTTGTTAGCTACAGCGTTTAATACGCTTAGTTTGTGTTTTCCATCTGCCAATTTTCTTGAATAGTAGTTTTTAAGTTGTGGATCATGTTGTATTGCTGTTGATGCAGCCTTGAATAGTATCGATTTAAGTCCTTTATTACTTAATGAACTTGTTTTTGTCCTTCCTCTCACACTGGATCCTGATTGATACTCAAAAGGGGCTAATCCGCAATGGCAACTGAACTTTCGTCCATCCTTAAATTTGATGAAATTGTCAGTTTCAATAATGCATTTTACCGCTGTGAGCATGCCAACGCCAATAACGGAAGTCACTTTGTTGAAGTTTTTTTTGAGCTCCTCATTGTTGTTTATTATCTCCATGATCTGCTTTTCAACTTTGTCGATAGATTTCTCTTGTCTCTTGATCAATAGTTGATGGTCATTGAGTTGTTGTTTAATATTTATTGATTGATGAATGATCTCGAGGGCTTTAAAACTATTTTTAAGCTGTACATTGATCTTTACATATCCATCACGCATTCCCATTAATGCTTTTAACTTTTGAAGATCCTTAATTGGAATAATATGTTGCTTAAGTTTGCGAACATGCGTAAAGGCATAGTAAGCGATTCGGTATGCATCAATGGCATCATTCTTACCCCTGGTCATCCCAATAGAATTTTTAATTTCTAAAGGATTTATTAGAGAGTATTTCAAATTCTTTTCTGAAAATTCTGAAGCTAGTAAATACCCATAATGCCCAGTATGCTCCAAACAGATCCAAATATCATGGTCACGCCATCTGTTCAATGATTTACAGAAATCTGCAATACCCTTCTTCGTGTTAGCAAATACTTCTTTCGACGCGGTAATATCACCAAATTCATCAAGAGAACAAACATCAAAAACATCCTTCGAGACATCAATACCAATAAACATCTTTTTCATACTTTTACGTTTAGGAAAAACAAAATCTGAGGACCAGAAGGGTTCGTACTATCGCTATTAATAAGCCTTTAAGCTTAACATTCTAAATGGTACATGAACCCGGAGGAGTTGAGGACTAATGCTCAGGAAAAGTCGCAAACTTGATTGTCGAACTAGTTCACCTCAACTTCTCTGGTTCTTCAGTAATGTCTAAATTAACTTCAATTATTTAATGATGCTAATCTAATAGCATAGTCGAAGGGTGAACATTTGAACATTTTCCTTTTAAATTCTATATTCTTTCAATTGCACATTCCTTTCATTTTTATTTCGAGAATAACACACCTGTGTTGGTAAACCATTCATTTGCCGTTCCGGATGGAAAAGATTTATGAATAGTTTTGCTTTAGGTACATAATCATGGAATTAACGCTTCTTTCTGTTGCTGATTTACCGAATGCTGTGAAACACTTTCTGGATGATTACGGTCACCGACAGTGTTTTGCATTTTACGCAGAAATGGGTGCAGGAAAGACTACCTTTATAACGACTGTATTAAAAGCTATGGGGGTGGAGCATACAGAAGGTTCACCCACTTATTCTTTGGTCAATGTCTATGACAGTCCTGTTTATGGTAAAATATTTCATTTCGATCTTTACAGACTCAAAAGTGAAGCAGAAGCATATGATATTGGTATTGAAGAAATGCTTTATGGTGGCGGAATTTGTTTCATTGAGTGGCCTGAAAAAATAGCCGAAATGTTGCCTGAAAATAACGTAAGCGTTTATATTCGCAAGAACCATGATGATTCACGAACGTTAAAAATTGAATTATGATCACTGATCCGGAAATTCTTAAAAAACTTATTAGCCAGGGAAGCTTGCTTCCTCAAGAGGAGATGCTTGAGATCTCACGAAGGAAAGGTCAGCTTTTCATTGGTATTCCAAAAGAGATTTCCTTTCAGGAACGAAGAGTGGCTCTTGTTCCCGTTGCAGTATCGGTCCTTGTTGCAAATGGACATAGGGTTCGTGTGGAGTCAAAAAGTGGTGAATTGGCAAGTTTTTCAGATAGAGATTACAGTGAAGCAGGAGCGGAAATTTGTTATGATCCGAAGGAAATCTTTGAATGTGATATCATTTTTAAAGTGGCGCCGCCAACGGAGGATGAGGTCCATTTAATGGTTGGAAATCAAACGATTATATCTGCTTTGCAGCTGTCTGTACAACCAAAGTCGTTACTACAAAAACTTATGCAAAAGAAGGTGACTGCTATAGCATGGGATTACATACGAGACGATTCAGGACTATTTCCTGTGGTTCGTACCATGGGTGAGATCGCCGGTACGACATCCATTCTAATAGCTGGGGAATTACTTTCTTCATTTTCAAATGGAAAAGGTGTAATGCTTGGTGGAATTGCTGGGGTA
>JBIITO010000051.1:0-15794 GCA_044340465.1 Crocinitomicaceae bacterium
TTCCAGCCGCTGTTTAATTTCCGGTGTGACTTCCATGTTCAATAATTAACATAGCAAAGGTAAAAAACGCTTTATTTTAGGCAAACAGGAGTTTAAATATTAACATTATTGTTAAAATAGACCCTTTATTGTGGCATAAATAAACACAACACACGTACAGAGCGCAAAGGTTAGTTGGTCACAAGAATTCTTTTTTGTGTCGTGCCATTAGCGGTATGAATCTTAACAATAAATAAACCCTTTGTAAATGAAAGATCAATATCCTTCTTTACATTGTTTAAAGTGGAATTATAAACAATTCGCCCATTTAAATCAGAGATTTCAATAGACGAAATCTCAACTTTCTTTGGATCAACGGTAAAATTACCCGATGTAGGATTTGGATATATTTCAATTTCGTCCATAGATATTTCATAAATCCCGACCGTGGCATCCAATCCGGAACAGTCTTCATCAATTCCATTATCCGCTATTTCCTTAGCGTTTGGATTTATGCTGGCATTATTATCATTACAATCTAAGTTGTTTGCAACAAATCCGGTTGATGGTTTGCATCCTTTTGATGTTATATTCTGATCTCCAAAACCATCTCCATCAGTATCTGCATAAAAGGTTGTCTCCGGATTATAAACGTTTACGAGAACCACCGCACTATCTGATGCAGGAGCAACAGCTACCCCCTCCTTTTTTGAAACCAAATATTTGATTTTGTGGGTTCCAATTCCCGCTGCTGCTGGGTCGAAAACGTTATCTGTGATCCCGGGCCCAGAGAATGTTCCGCCTTGTGTGCCGGTAACGGTTAAGTTTACAGGATTATCGGATATGCAATAGGCTGTTTCTAATCCCGTAAATGTTGGAATAGGCTTAACTTTGAGCCATATCACATAATTTGCTGAATTATCATTAAAGCTGGTGGAAACAAAACCGCATAGTTGCACATCTACAAGAAAATCCATGGTACAGTTGAATACCCCAATCTCTGTTGGCAGGCCGCTTACACCAAGACAACCTATCATTTTTGTGGAGCTGGTTGGTGAATAGGAAGGTTTATTAGTTTGTCCGATAAGCCCGGCTGGGAATCCATAGTAGCTAAAATTATCAACATTAAGTATTTTGACAGTTGTTCCTTTGAATGAAGGGTCTATTACACCAGCATCAAAGCAGTTTGAGGTAAGAACAAAGGATTCAAAATCGGAATAAGGCTGGTTAACAATAGCATCCACAAGCAAAGTGTCGCAAATTCCTCCATAAGGAGGTAGGCTAGCAGAACAATCCAGAGGATTACACGGCTGAGCATATAACATTCCAGCCGTCAATAAAACAAAAGAACAGAGTAAAAGTTTTTTCATAACAACGTTATATTAATTTGCAAAGAAATTTATACAAAATAAATGGAACCAAAAAATTCAATTATGATCCAGAAACCGTAGCCTCCTCAACGCGTAAGCCAATATCAATAACCTCATCAATTAAGCTCTGCGTAATACCCTGTTCAATAACAAAAACATACTTGCCTGCTTTAGGCATCTTTCTGTTTCTAAAGTAAAGGCTGTTCTCTACGATGGTTCCGGTCTTTTTTCCGATCCAAGAGCCGTCGGGCTTCGTTAACTTGATCTCATAAGGTTCCCTCACCTTATGCCCATCAGGGGTAGCTGAATTCAAATAGATCCAAAGATTGCTGAACTTATATTCGGTGGTTGTTCTTAGTGTGATCACAAAATCGTATGCTTTAGAGGTGTCTTTAATGTCTACGGTAAATGAAGGCTTCACTTTCTGAGACCAGTTATTATCCTGAAAATCGTAGGACTTTTCGTAAACGGGTGCTGTTGAACACGACGCTAGAATAAGTGCAAAAGCCACAATAAAACTACAAATCAGCGCCTTCATTTCCTTTGGGTTTTCCTGAATTTCCTCCACGACGCTTTTGTCTTTTATTTCTATTTCCGGAAGGTTGATTTTCGTTTTTTGCTGACTTACTCTGTGGGGTGTTTTGTACCTTAGGTTGATCCGGCATCTGCGATACTACACCTTGTTCTCTTTTTGGGCCATTTCGCTTTTTCTTCTTTTTGGAATTGAAGGCATGTTCGAATCGATTCAAACTGTCCTGTCCCACTACATTCGAATAATCCGGTTCTTTCACAACTACTTCATGAACGAAATCAAGGAGTTCCTTAGGCTTTTTGCCTTCTCTGTTCATTGTGACGATCTCTCTTACTCGTTCTGGAGCCAATGCGATCAATCCGCTTCCCATGGCGGCCTCTCCTTCATATGCATACCACATTTGGCGTTTAAAAACGTCTGTTTTGATGTGGAAAGCGGATCCTTTGTCAGTGTGGATCTTCGTGTCTGATTTCGGAAAAGATTTTATGGCGTCCAGATACATGTCCAGCTCATAGTTCAGGCAGCACTTCAACTTGCCGCATTGACCCGCCAGTTTTTGCGGATTCAATGACAACTGCTGATAACGCGCTGCAGAGGTAGAAACAGAGCGAAAATCCGTCAACCAGGTAGAACAGCATAATTCTCTTCCGCAAGAACCTATGCCTCCAAGTCGTGCAGCCTCTTGTCGTGAACCGATCTGTCGCATCTCAATACGGATCTTGAATTGGTCGGCCATATCCTTGATCAATTGACGAAAATCAACCCTTCCTTCTGCTGTGTAATAAAATGTCGCTTTGGTGAGATCGCCCTGATATTCAACATCAGAAATCTTCATCTCCAAATTAAGGTTCACCGCAAGCGTTCGCGACTTATACATCACTTCCTTTTCCAGAGAGCGCGCTTTGATCCACTTATCGATATCCTCCTGAGAGGCAATACGGAGTATCTTTTTCGACTCCAGAGGTTTAAAACCCGGAGCTTTTTTCTTTACCTGAATTCTGGCTAATTCACCTACTACTGAAACTACACCAACGTCGTAACCAGGACTTGCCTCTACAACTACCACGTCTCCTGCATAAAGCCCAAGGTCTTTTGCGTTTCGGTAAAAACTTTTTCGGCTGTTCTTAAACCGAATTTCTACTATGTCATAAGGCGATTGGCCACCGGGCAAGGAAATATTTGCCAACCAATCGTACACTTCGAGTTTATTACATCCGCCAGAACTACAGTTTCCATTGTTTTTACAGCCTTTCGGTGTACCACCGTCACTACTGCAAGAGGAACATCCCATAGTTAACACATTTGGAACAAAAATAATCATTATCCGCTTTTTCAGGGATATTTTTAAGAAAGAGGCCAAACGCGCCCTATCTTTACTGTTAAAACTTCTGATTTCTTTGAAGTTCTATATTCTCAACACTTAGACAAAGCATAAACGAACAAGCCCATAGAAAATAAACCAGCAATGAATCGCATAAACTTTTTGAAAACCAAACTTTTTAATCACGCATGATGAATATACCTCATCACCTTGAAACAGAGACTCGTAAAGAGAATCTTGGGGTTTGCGTTTCGCTCTAGATGATAGTAGGCATCATTGAATGTTTTGGTAAAATCAAAGATGTTGTTTCCGGTAATGAACTTTGAAAAATTGACGAGGAAAGTTTCCTCCTCCAGAGAGACACGTGTCAATTGATCGTGAGTATAGTTCTTCAACATACTTTGCCTAAACATGTGAAGCGCATATTCCAGAAACGACTTTTGTCTTTCCCTATTTCCTGATGCCGTGTTTTCCGCCCAATCAAGCATTTGAAGTACGTCTTTTTTGTAACAGACGCGCATCAGCTGAACAAATTGTTCCCTCAACTCAGCCTGATCGCCCTGGGCATCCAATAATTCATTCGCAAGCACTAGGTCTCCTTCTGCTCTGGCCACCAAGGCTTCTAGGTCTTCTTGTTTTACACCCTTTCCGCGCAGAAATTCCCGAACATGTTCTGCATCTATTCTTGTTACACGGGTTATTTGAGTCCGTGAGATAATCGTGGCAAGCAATTGCTCGAGTTGTTCTGCTAAAAGAATAAAAACAGTGTCTCCTGTGGGTTCCTCGAGTATCTTTAAAAGCTTATTAGCACAAGTAGCATTCATTTCTTCTGCCATCCAGATGATCATCACCTTATATCCACCTTCAAAGGATTTAAGGCTCAGTTTTTTAAGGATCTCCTGACTTTCATCCGAAGAAATGATCGGCTTACGTTCTTTTTCATCAATCCTTCGAACCCACTCATTCAAGGAGAAATAGTCCCTTTCGTTCAGTTGGTCTCTCCAATCCTTAAGAAAAGGGTCGGAGGTTTTTCCGAGAGATTGCACTACGGGAAAAGAGAAATGGAGATCTGGGTGCTGAAGATGTTTAACCTTGAGGCAAGAGGCACAAGCGCCACAACTATCTTGGTTTGAGCGTTCGGTGCACAATAAGAATTGAGTATACGCCAAGGCAAGGGGGAGACCTCCATATCCAGCCTTACCAAGAAATAATTTAGCGTGACTTACCGAGTTGTTCAACACCTCTTTCTTGAGGGCCGATTTCTGTTCCTCTAGCCCAATAACCTCACTAAAATGCATAGTATAAAATTAATTCATTTATAGACTTGTTTTTTACGTGAACTGAAGGAAAAATAACAATTATGGTATATTTATGCCTGCTAAATGAAAATTCAATAAATTCCAGATTTAAATACCATTTTCTAATGCACCTCATCATTTTTGTGTGGGGCTTTACGGGTATACTTGGAAAACTGATACACCTGGACGCATACTCTATTGTATGGCACAGGGTACTCATAGCCGTGACCGGGTTCGGGGTTTTTCTTTTTCTGACCAAGCGTGATCTGCGCAAAGCCTCAAAGAACGAACTTTTTAAACTATGTGGCACCGGAGTGATTATTGCGTTGCACTGGATGACCTTTTACAAAGCAATTGAACTATCAACGGCGTCATTGGGTATTTTGTGCCTGTCTACGACCACATTACATGTCACCTGGCTGGAACCTCTGATTATGAAGCGTCGCTTTTCGATCCTTGAATTCCTATTGGGCTTGGTTGTCATTTACGGTATCTATTTCGTTTCATCAGATTTCAATACAAAAGAGATCGAGGCCTTAAAGTTCGGTCTGATCTCTGCCCTACTTGCCGCTATGTTTTCCGTTTTTAATGCCCGCATGTCTCAGGAGGTCGTTCCATACAAAATGAGTTTTTATGAGCTGTCAAGCGCATTAGTGTTTGTCACGATCTATTTGTTTTTTATGGGCCGATTAGATTCAAGCCTATTCAAAATGACCGTCTCTGATCTTTTATGGTTACTTTTTTTGGGCCTCGTGTGTACGTCTATAGCTTTTTTGATCTCGATCGAGGTGGTTAAGCGATTGGGGGCTTTCACATTTTCATTGAGTGTGAATCTCGAACCTGTTTACACTATTCTCTTAGCCATCTTCATCTTGAATGAAGATGAAGTGCTGGGCACTGATTTTTATCTTGGCTCCGGACTTATTGTTGTCGTGATTATTCTTAATGCGTTCATAAAGAATCGGCTTTCCAAAAAAAAGTTATCACAACATGCTCATTCGGGAAAGGAATGAGATCCACTTTTCTGCCTGTTTTGGATTCATCACGCGAGGAAATTTATTTTGGGAACCAGCCTTACCGATCGTATCCATAAAATCGTAGAACACCTGGGCCGATAAGACGCTTCCAACAGGGTCTTTCAATGTATACTTTCTAACTGATGCATAATCATCGTTGATTCGTGAAAGCTCCTTATCTACCGCTTTCATCAGTTCTTCCAGGTTGACTTTATCCAAGGTGCCGAAATACCACTGCTGGTACATTTTCTCCTGATCCGCGACGATACAAAATTCAGAAATGGTGCATGACAAATCCTTAGCCACCTTGTCAATAGCAGAATTAATATTATCCAAGGAAAGATGTTCGCCAGTAAGACTTAAAAATTGCTTTATTCGGCCTGTAATCTTGATCTCCCTTTCCGATACATTGATAAAGCGAACGAGGTCGCCAATCATGTAGCGCCATAATCCTGCGTTGGTACTTATTACCAAGGCATAATCCACGCCTTCGATAACCTCACTTAGAGTATAGGCGGTGTGGGTATCCTTGAGGTTTCCTTCATCATCAAAATGATCACTGTTGAAGGGTACAAATTCATAGAAAATGCCTGTGTTTAGCAAGAGGCGCATTCCTTCGTCTTGTGCAGATTGTTGATAAGCAAAATATCCTTCACTAGCTAAATAGGTGTCCAACAAATGAATAGGTCTGCCCAAAACTTTCTCAAGACGCGAAATATAAGGCTTCATGAAAACACCCCCGTGTACATATACTTCCAGATTGGGCCAAACCTCGTGGATGTTGTTTAATTTATAGCGTTCAACAACCTTTTCCATTAGCATAATACACCAGCTGGGAACCCCCATAATAATTCCAATATTCCAGTCGGGTGCCTTTTCGACCATTTTTTCAAGTTTGGTTTTCCAATCCTTGATACCTGCAATACGATTACCTGGCTTGGTGAACGGGGTGACGACAAAAGAGGTGTATTTCTTTAATATTCCGCTCAGATCGCCCTCAATGTGCGTTTTTTTGCGTGTCAACTTTGTGCATCCTCCTACGGCCAACATACTAGAAGCAAAAAATGATTCGGGCAGATCCAGTTCGTGTAGAATGGAAATTTGTTTTAATCCTGTTTTTTGAAATGATCGGATCATTTCATCGGTTACTGGTATTCGTTTACTTGGAGCCCCTGTAGTGCCTGATGAAAGCGCGTAATGTTTTATCCTTCCTGGCCAGGTATGGTCTTTTTCGCCAGCAATTGTAAGCCTAAGCCACTCTTTGTAGAATTTATCGTAATCCGTTATAGGCACCTTTTGCTGATACTTCTCTACTTCATCTTCAGACGTTCGAATAGCAGAAAAGTGATGTGCTTGCCCAAAAGCTGTCCATTCTGCCTTCACTAAAAGCTGCTCCAGGGTCTTCAATTGATTAATATGTTCCTTGCCTTTATTAAAATTTCGCTTATAGGCAATTGCGGTTGTTTTTTTGATCAATTTTCCGATAATCGGCATAGGTCGAAATGAATGTTTAATAGTTACGATTACGTTCATGCGAACCCATCGAAACTATTTGGTAATGAAAAAGAATCATTGGGTTAAAATACAAAAAATGTTTATTATTACATTTGCATCTTGAAACTAGAAATAAACGGCAATATGGACAAAAAGACCTTTATTGTTCCCCATGATTTTACAGAAGTGGCTGACAATGCCCTGCGTCATGCTATCGCAACCGCGAAGCCTCTGGGAGCACAGATTTATGTCCTGCATGTTGTGGCAAAAGAAAAAAATATTCGTGATGCAGAATCTAAGCTTGAAACGATTATTTCGTCCAATTCTTCTCAGGGAATCACATTGATCCCAACTGTTAGAATGGGTAGTATTTTTGAAGATATTGGTGAGTTTGCAGCAGAACATCATGCAGAACTTATCTTCATGGGGACGCATGGCGCACATGGCTGGCAGCACATAACAGGAAGCCACGCCTTGAAGGTTATTACTAGCTCAACTGTACCCTTCATCATCGTTCAGGAAAAAGGAATTAAAGAGAGTGGTTATGATGACATCGTTGTTCCAATGGATCTCAATAAAGAAACAAAACAAAAACTGGCTATTGTTGCCAATCTTGCTGCATATTTCAAATCAAGAGTGCATGTGATTACCCCTGACGAGACAGATGAATTCCTTCGTCATCAAGTAAAAGCCAATATTCAATTTGCTAACAAATTCTTCAACGAACGGGGAATTGAAGTTACAACTACTCTCGCCCCGTCAAGCGGTTTCGATAAGGAGGTTTTGAAACACGCCGTTAGTGTGGATGCAGATCTCATTGCGATCATGAATTTGAATAAGAGCAATTTTTTAGGTAGTATCACCGCAAACTACGAACAATATATTATTACCAACGACGCAAAAATACCTGCACTTGTTGTTAACCCAATTGATTCTCCATACGGACAAAGTGTGCTTTTCAGCTAACACTAAACCTTAAAATATAAACGTATCCTGAGCCATCTCAAGCTGCCTTTATAATAATTTCCATTTGTTTGTTAATCAATATATTGGTTTCTTTCGAGTCGCGCTTTTACCTCCTCTACATTCTTGTTTTTCTTTCCCTGACGAGTCTTCTTTGCGGTTTCAGTAAAATATTTGTGCTGTTCAAGAAACAAAATCTGAATTTCATCCCATTTACGATCACTTGAGATTTTATCGTGTTCTCTGAGTTCTTGTCTCAATTTATCAGCAATCTCATGAAAATCATCTCTTCCTAGGTAATCCAGATCAGCATCGCACATAATCTCTTCCAGCTTGTTTTTTGGGTTGTGTGGAATCTGGGTTACATATATGAGCTCCTTAATAGTTTGAATATGCTGTTCTGTATATCCATATTTTGGAAGGATTTCCTCTGCCAATCTTGCCCCTATTGGTTCATTTCTATCGTATTGCTCCACGAATCCTGCATCATGATAGGTGGCCGCTGATTTCAACAAGAATAATCCTTCATCAGTTACGCCCTCCATCAGGGCAATGCGCTCAACTGCCTTAACAACATCACGAGTGTGTTCGATGCTATGGTAATGAAGTTTTTCAGACAACCCTTTTTGCAACACCCTCATTATATGGCGCTCAGCTTTATAGTAGTTGATGGAGCTGTAATGATGGAGATTAACTATCTGGTGGAAGCGTTCGTTCGGATAAATTCCTTCGCCGTTTAGAGAAAGTTCGGGTTTGATTCGCTCAACGGTATACATATCAATCAACCCACGGCTTTTTGACTGCACTTTTCCCCTGAAAACACATTCAAAATAGGGTTCAATATGTGTGAATGTTGCACCTGAAATGGTTACTTTTCCGGGTTCACCAAGCATTTCCATTCGCTGTGCTTGATTGACCGTAGCGCCCCATATGTCATAAGCAAACTTCTGACTTCCGATTACGCCTGCTGTTACCTCTCCCGTATTGATACCCAATCGCAAGTCCCAATAATCGGAATTGCTCATAATCGCCTCATTCTTCAGTTTTCGCATGAATTCTTGAATTTGAAGCGCAGCAAGACAAGTGTCGATTGGATTGGTATTGTTTCGAACGGGCACCCCTCCTGCACACATATAAGCGTCACCTATCGTTTTGATCTTTTCCAAGTTATTAGCAACGATGATCTCATCGAATTTCCGGAAATATACATCAAGCTTATTAACCAGTTCGGTTGGATCCATATGCTCCGCTATCTTTGTGAAACCCACAAAATCGGTAAATAATACTGATACCACCTTATAGGCGCGTGCACTAGCTCTGCCTTTATTTTTTAATTCTTCAACTGTTTCTTCTGGAATTATGTTTTTCAATAGTTTTTCTGTTTTGTCTTTCTCAATCTGTAATAATCGCTGTTGTTCTTCTACCTTTGACTTTTCCTCTTGTAGCTGTTTCCTCTGGCTCTCTATCTTTTCATTCTGTGCTCGAATCTCTCGGGTTCGATCGGCAATTTTCATTTCAAGTCGAACCTGTTCTCTTCTCTCAAATTCTATTCTTTTCCGAATTATCCAAATCACTAAAACTGTTCCCAAAACAAACCCTAAAGTGATAAACCACCAGCTGCCCCAAAAAGGTGGTTTTATATGAATAGTGAGTTTCGCGGGGATGCCCCATGGTCCCTCAGCAATTCGGCCATATATGCGTAACACATAATCTCCCGGAGAAAGCGCATTAAAATGAATCTCATTACTTAAACCCAGCATTTGCTCTCCTTCGTCTGAACCTTCAAGAATATATTTATAATTGACCTGATCAGGATTACTAAGGTCTGAAGGCTGAAAACGAAGGGTAAAACTTCTTTGCCTATAACCCAACTCTATCTGATCCGTCAGCGCAATTGGTTTAATTAAAGGAGATCCTTTTTCATTTGGTTTTAGCCAATGTTTATCAAGTTTGAATTTGGTAATTACGACATCTATCTGACGGACATTCTCTGCAAGCCGTTTAGGGTCAAAATAATTATAACCATAAATGCCCCCAAAATATAATTCTCCAGTTCCAGAATTAAGGTGCGCCCCTAAATTAAACTCGTTGCTCATTAACCCGTCTTTCTCTGTAAAATTGGAAAACTCGCCTGTTGACAAATTGAATCGAGACAAACCTTTATTGGTGCTCATCCATAGGTTTCCTTTGCTGTCTTGAAGAACACAATAGATTACATTGTTTGGTAAACCATCTTTCTTGGTATACTTTTTAACTTTTTTCGTTTTTAGATTAAAACAAATGAGACCTGAACCAAATGAACCCATCCACAATTCATCAAATCCGGCTTGACATATACTGCTGATGTAGTCTTTGGAATTCTTAAGTAAGATATTGTTGAATCTGTATGGAATAATTTTTTTTTCCTTATTTACCACGGACAACAAACTCAATTCTCCCGAGCTAGTTGCAAACCAAACACGACCTTGATTATCTTTAAAAATGACCCTACAAGCCCCGGAAGTAATTGTTTTTTTAGGGTTTTTCGGATTATGCTCAAAAATCTGTGTTTTCTTTGTTTTGAAATTAACGTAAAGAACCCCTGCCTTCGTTCCAAGAAAATATTCGTCTTCCCTCCATTTTAAAATGGAATAGATCCTCTTTTGAGTAATAATAGGGATGTTTTTTAGCAACTCCGGTTCTTTATATCTATAGCTTCCGGAGCCATTAATATTTAATTCGAAAAACCCATCTGAACAACCAACATACATCTTGTTTTCACTCAAAACTTCAATTGCGTGTACGGCTCTTTCTATAATTTCTGAACTTGAGCTTCCCGTTTTTTCGCGATCGTAATGTTCATACTTTCCATTGCTTTTGTCAAATCTGGTAACACCCTGATCTGTTCCAATAAAAATATACTTGAAAGACTTGTCTTCACCAAAACTCCAAACATTAGGAGTTGGAATCCCTTGTTGCAAATTTGCGCTTGGTCCAACACCCATAATTTCCTGTTTATTCGGATTGAAACTTGACAAACCTCGCTCTGTTCCTATCCAAAATGTTCCTTTAAAATCTCTGAAAAGCGTATTAATGTCATTAAATAACAAAGCGTGTTTCTGGAATAAATCCTGTGCATTGTTATAAATATTACCCTCAGGAGAAATAGTGATTAATCCTATATTGGTTGTTGCTATATACCAATAGTTGCTATTCGATTTGTAGATGTCTGAAACACTAATTACCCCAAATCTATTACTTAAAGACGAAAAGGCCTGTTTACAAATACCGGTAGTTAGACCATATTGATAAATCCCCTGATTTGTACCAATAAGCAACCTGTCCTCATCGCATTGAATTAAACGAAGAACATTGGTGGTTGCTGAGTGATGAGTCGGTATTGTTACATTAGTAACCTTACTCCTGTCCTTACTTATGCGCAACACTCCCTTATCTTCCGTATTAACGAATATTGAATTGTCATCGGCAGCATAAACAAGCGTTATTTTTTTCGAGGGAATTAATTTTTGACGCGTAATGAACTTTGATGTAGTAGGATTAAAAGTTATTACCCCTCTTCCCGCAGTCGCTATCCATATCAATCCTTGTTCATCCTGAGTAATGCTTTCAATCTGAAGGGCTATCTTTCCGCTAAGAGAAAAGGTTTTGAATCTTTCAGTTTTTGGATCAAATACCGTTAGTCCATTTGTAGTTCCAAACCAAAGTTTTCCATCGCTTGTTTTTAACGATGCCTTTACATATTCGCTTTCTAACCCCGGTGTGTCATCTGAGCTGAAAACTTCAAAAGACCTACCATCAAAACGATTTAATCCATCTTGAGTACCAATCCATAATGCATTATTATCATCCTGAATGATACAAGCTACAGAACTTTGAGATAATCCATCATTGATTGTGTAATTCCTAAAACGATAACCCGATTGAGAATAACTCAACTCAGAAAACCATAAAAAAAATATAAGTAAATGTATTCTCATTGTTTTGTTTCAGTGGCATCAGTTGCCATTGAAGCTGTTTCGAGGTCTCTGTCAAACATGTACATTCCACCTTTGTCGCCCCCAATGAGTCTCAATTTATCCAGTATGGAACGGGCAAGCGCCTCTTCTTCCAATTGTTCGGACACATACCATTGAACGAAATTGTGCGTAGTATAATCTTTCTCTTGTAAACAAATGTCTACTAAATGATTTATACTTTCCGTAACGGCTATCTCGTGCTCAAGAAGTAGTTCAAAAACTTTTTCAAGATGATCGAATTTCTTAGGAGGTTGTTCGATGGAAGGTATTTCAGCCTTTCCTCCTCGCTCATTCACAAATTTGATAAGTTTTAACATATGAAATCGTTCCTCATCCGAATGGGTATACATGAATTTTGCTGTACCGTTCAATCCATTGTTCTCAGCCCATGATGCCATCGCCAAATAATACTGTGAAGAGGATGCTTCTTTTCGGATCTGTTCATTCAAGGCTTGTTCAACTCTGCTGTTCATATATAGTCTAGTTTATTTTAACGTTAAAAATAAGCTTTTGACCGAAGTCATTACGTGTAATACGACGTCAAACTCCTAAATTTAATTCATAATTTCGTTGGATGTCCAAAAAAAACAAACAAAAAGGGCCTGGAAAAATGAGGTCCAGTCTCACGCATGTCATCCGAAAAGTATTTCAGACCAATCCTGATAGTGCGCTTACACACAAACAAGTTTGTACACTTATCGATCTGAGAGAAAACGCACTCAGAAAATTGGCTTTTGATGTCTTACAGGAGCTGACTGAGCGAGGGGAGTTGGAACGTCATTCGCACGGTGTGTACTCTCTGGCAAACCAAGGAGCTGGGATTACCGGAATCATTGAAGTAACGGCCCGAGGAGCCGGTTTTCTTGTCCCGGAAGATGGTTCTGAGGATATTTTCATTGCCCCACATAATTTAGGACAAGCGCTACATGGAGATAGGGTTCGGGTAAGAATAATTAAAAAAGGAAAGGGGCGCGCAGAGGGGGAGATTACAGATGTATTGGAGCGTGAAAAAACACAATTCGTTGGAACGATAGAAATGCACGAAAAATTTGCATTTTTGATTCCTGATAATGTGAAAGCGGGCACGGATATATATATATCCAAAGAGAAGCTTAACGGTGCCTTACATGGCGATAAAGCATTAGTGAGAATTACTGTTTGGCCTAAATCTTCCGACAGTCCTTATGGTGAAGTTATCGAAGTGCTTGGAAAACCCGGTTCGAATGATACAGAGATGATAAGTATTCTTTGTAATCACGGTATCGATTTTCAATTTCCTCAGGAAGTACTCGAAGAAGCCGAAACGGTCGGGATGGATCTGGATGAAGAAGAAATCAAAAAAAGACGAGATTTCAGACAAATCACCACCTTTTCTATTGACCCAGTAGATGCCAAAGATTTTGATGATGCTTTATCTGTTCAGAAGCTTGAAAATGGAAGGTACGAGATAGGTGTGCACATCGCAGATGTTAGTCATTATGTTCGTCCCGGAAGCGCTATGGATGTGGAGGCCTTAAAAAGATCTAATTCAGTTTATCTAGTAGACAGGGTTATCCCCATGTTGCCAGAGCAATTATCCAACATGGCCTGTTCCCTTCGTCCAAACGAAGATAAATATAGTTTTTCGGCTGTATTTGAAATGGATGTAAACGGAAAGATCTACAACGAATGGTTAGGAAGAACCGTGATCCATTCGAATAGACGTTTTGCTTATGAAGAAGCTCAAGAAATTATAGAAGGAAAAGAAGGTGACTTCAAAACTGAAATCCTTTTACTTGATGGTATAGCTAAAACATTAAGAAAACAACGTTTAAAACATGGAGCACTAAGTATTGAATCAGAGGAAATGCGCTTTAAATTAGATGAAAAAGGTCATCCTGTAGAGGTGATGATCAAGACTTCTAAAGATGCGCACAAACTCATCGAAGAATTCATGCTTCTTGCAAATAAGCGTATTGCTTTATTTGTTGGTAAAGTTAAGAAAGGGAAAGAAGTTATTCCTTTTGTTTATCGGATCCATGATAAACCTGAGATGGCTAAAATCGCTTTATTCAATGTGTTTATTGGTAAATTCGGTTATGAACTAAATTTTTCTTATCCTGAGCAGATTGCTCAAAGCATCAATAAATTATTGGAAGATATTCGTTTGAAGAATGAATACTCTCTCATTCAGACTATGGCTATACGATCCATGGCTAAGGCAACATATGATACTACGAACATAGGTCACTACGGTTTAGCTTTTGATTATTACACGCACTTCACTTCGCCGATCAGGAGATACGCTGATCTGGTTGTTCACAGAATTCTTCAGGAAAAACTTACGAACGGAAAAAGCTTGTACGGCCAAGGCCTTAACGATGTGTGTAAGCGAATTTCCAGAATGGAGCGAAAAGCGACAGAGGCCGAAAGAGAATCTACCAAATACTTTCAAACCCTTTTTGTTCAAGATCATATTGGTGAAGAATTTGAAGGAACGGTTTCAGGGATTGCTGAATTCGGTATGTTCGTTAAAATGCATGAAAATCAGTGCGAAGGAATGGTTCCAATGAATGAAATACCAGGTGACCGGTTTTATTTTGACGCGGATAAATACAGAATCATTGGTGCTAAAACAAAGAAAGAGTACAACTTTGGAGACCGTGTTAAAGTGCGCATCTATGAGGTACATCCACGAAAACGACAAATCGATCTCGAACTTATAGAGATTTAAAAATAAACGTGATCAAACCAATCTAATTCTGTTACTCAAATCATCTCTGTAAGATCCACCTATAGGGATTACTTTTTTATCTTTTTCGAGTGTAAGATTTGGGAATTCTATAGAGGCTATTTTATCTAACCGAATAATAAAAGAACGGTGTACTCTTATAAAATCGGATAAACCTAATTTTGATTCTATATCTTTCATCGTAGAGTGGATCGTAAAACGTGTATCCAAGGTATGAATTACTACATAGTCTTTTAAAGCTTCAACATAATAAATATCTGATGTTCTCAATTTTACTAATTTGCTGTTCGATTTAACAAAAATAAAATCAGCCGAGGTATCTTTATTTTCTACGATAGAGTACAAAAAGTCCCTCTCTCTTTTTATAAGCTGTTCTTTATCATGCTTGTAGATAGCAACTTCAATCGTAGTCTGAAGTTCCACTTCCTTGAATGGTTTGATTATATATCCATAAGGTTCAGCTATTTTAGCTTTTTCCAAAGTGGCCTCATCGGCATAGGCGGTAAGAAAAATGACAGGTACATCCAATAGTGCTTTCATCTTCAGTGCAGTATCTATACCACTAACAGCTCCTTTCAGCATAATGTCCATCAATACCAGATCCGGTTGCTCAATAAAAGCAGTATCAAGTGCTTTTTCCCCAGAGGAGGCTATTCCACAAACACTGTAACCTAACTTGTTTAAACTAAATTGTATATCTCTTGCTACAATGGACTCGTCTTCGACGATAAGTACTTTTATCTTTGACATGGCTTGTATCAGTGAGTAACGTAGTATTAGCTCAAAGGTAATTTATTTTTCAATTGAAAGCATGATATGCTATTTCGAAACAGAACTAATAAATTAAATAAATTCAATTTTTAAAATAGATTTTATTATTATTTATTATGCATGTGAATTTGTGGAAATTAAAAGTGTAATAATTTCTTAAG
Organism: Crocinitomicaceae bacterium; assembly: GCA_044340465.1. GTDB lineage: Bacteria > Bacteroidota > Bacteroidia > Flavobacteriales_D > Crocinitomicaceae > M0103. The sequence goes on from JBIITO010000051.1 coordinate 15,653, forward strand.
TATGATATAAATCATTTATTAAAAATGTATTAACACACTAATTTCTTGTTAAAAGACTTTAAATCAGATTGAAATCTAATTAGTTAATTTTATGTTCATAACAATTAACGTGTATAAATTATATTATTTCGAAAGATTAATA
>JBIITO010000145.1:0-4798 GCA_044340465.1 Crocinitomicaceae bacterium
TATCCGAAAATACCTGACAGTTGAAAAAAGTAAGCTGGAAGACGCAGATCGCAAGGAGAAACTCATCAAAGCTGCACAATCTTCGAAACCGAAAAAGAAAAAGATCCAGAAACCGGAAACAGATCCCTACCAACGACATAAGATTATGGTGGGATCCTCGGTCAAGCTCATATCCACCAAACAAAGCGGTACTGTCGAGTCCATTGACGGAGAAAACATTACAGTAGTTTTCGGATTCCTGCGTATGAAAGTAGAGCGTGAGAAGTTGATGTGGGTGGGGTAATCAAAACCTCGCGTTCAACCCAAAGGCGAATACTGGTCCTCCAATACCAACTTCGGTAAATAAGCCAATCATTGGAGTGAAGTCATAGGCATAACCCAGGGCTAAGCGGTAAGCAAATGGCAAGGAGATCGTGCCTAATTGTTCTGTGATCTCGACTTTCTGGTCATCCTTGTATAAAGTTGGATTTAGTTTATTCATGCCCAATCCCAAACTCAAGTAGAGGTCGGAAGAAGACGTCGTATTCAACGCATGTACATAACCATTGATCGTTGCGCGATACCTTGGCAATTCAAGTCTGTAATTTCCAATCGGATCTATCCCATTGAGCTGAATACCCCACTTGCCTTTTAATTCATTGTAAAATTGAATATCATCTACCGTCATATCCAATTGTCCGTAACGATAGAAGAAATCGCCACCGACAGAAAACCAGCGATTGAATCTGTAAGCGATCTCACCTCCTACTCCCGGAAGTCCGGAATAGGTAACCTTGTCCTGATACCCAGAAGAAATATCAAAAGCAAGTTTCAGTAATGATGGACCACCTGTGTACACTTGCAGACTGAATTTTCTAGGGTTTTCCGTTTGCGAAAATACTTTTGAATTCATGCAAATGACTAGCGTAAGCAGCATTCCTAAAGAGCTCAAACCTCTAGTAGCATTCCACTTTATTTCACTCCGTTCTTTACTGAAGATCATGCGTTTTGCATTTTGATCAAATTCAACGCCGACCCTGACTTGAACCATTCGATTTGTGATTCATTGTAACTGTGATTCAGTTGGATAGTCTCTTTTGAACCACTTGCATGAACGATCTCTAAAGTCAACGGCTTGCCCGGCGCAAAATCTACCAAATCAATAAAGTTAAAGGTGTCGTCTTCGAGAATCTTATCGTAATCCGTTTCATTTGCGAAGGTCAATCCAAGCATTCCCTGCTTTTTTAAGTTCGTTTCGTGAATACGCGCAAAAGATTTTACAATCACCGCTCTTACTCCCAAATGACGTGGCTCCATTGCGGCATGTTCACGGGAAGATCCTTCGCCGTAATTGTGATCTCCCACAACGATCGAAGGAATACCAGCCGCCTTGTACGCGCGCTGAACAGCAGGGACTTCACCAACTTCTTTGGTCAACTGGTTCACTACAGCATTCGTTTTTCCATTAAAGGCGTTCTCCGCACCGATCAACATGTTGTTCGAAATGTTATCGAGGTGACCACGGTAGCGCAACCACGGACCTGCCATCGAAATGTGATCGGTGGTACATTTTCCTTTCGCTTTGATCAACAATTTAGCACCAACGATATTTTCACCATCCCATGCAGGGAAGTTCTCCAACAATTGAAGTCGTGAAGAATCCGCTGCTACAGCAACCACGACATGGCTCCCATCCTCAGCAGGCGCTTGGTATCCAGGATCTTTCACATCAAATCCTTTTTTCGGCAATTCATCTCCGTGCGGAGGATTCAATTTTATCTTTTCGCCTTTATCATTTGTCAAGTAATCCGTAATTGGATTAAATCCTAAATCTCCGGCAATTGCCAAGGCAGCTACCATTTCTGGAGAAGTTACAAAGGCATGGGTATTTGGGTTACCGTCTGCTCTTTTCGAGAAGTTACGGTTAAATGAATGAACGATTGTATTTTTCTCTTGTTTGTCAGCACCTTCACGATCCCACTGACCGATACATGGGCCACATGCATTGGTAAACACTTTAGTGCCCATTTTCTCGAATGTGGCGATGATGCCGTCTCGCTCGACCGTATAGCGCACTTGTTCAGATCCAGGATTGATCCCAAATTCTGCTTTCGGAGTGATTCCATGCGCTACAGCTTGTTCAAAAATTGATGCTGCGCGCGACATATCTTCATAAGACGAGTTCGTACAAGAACCAATCAACCCCCACTCTACTTTTATGGGCCATCCATATGCTTCTGCTTCTTGGCGCATTTTCGAAATGGGCGTTCCGCGATCTGGTGTGAAAGGGCCGTTTACATGCGGTTCGAGTTCAGAAAGGTCGATCTCGATTAATTGATCAAAATATTGTATAGGATTCGCGTATACTTCAGGATCTCCCGTCAAATGCTCAGCAATTGCGTCGGCAGCATCCACTACCTCTTGTCGACCAGTGGCTTTCAGGTAACGTCGCATGGAATCATCGTATCCGAAAGTGGATGTAGTAGCACCGATCTCTGCTCCCATGTTACAGATCGTCCCCTTTCCAGTGCAGGATAAGGACTGTGCGCCATCTCCAAAATACTCTACAATGGCTCCTGTTCCACCTTTTACAGTCAGAATATCAGCCACTTTCAAAATAACATCTTTGGCGGAGGTCCAGCCGTTCAGTTTACCGGTCAACTTCACTCCGATCAATTTAGGAAATTTCAACTCCCAGGCCATTCCTGCCATCACATCCACAGCATCAGCGCCACCCACTCCAACAGCCACCATTCCCAGTCCACCAGCATTCACAGTATGCGAATCCGTACCGATCATCATTCCTCCCGGAAAGGCATAATTCTCCAGCACCACCTGATGGATGATCCCTGCGCCTGGTTTCCAGAATCCTATGCCATATTTATTGGAGATAGAAGAAAGGAAGTTATACACCTCGTTATTCTGATTCAACGACTCCTGAAGGTCGGCAGAAGCACCTACTCTCGCCTGGATCAGGTGATCACAATGCACGGTAGAAGGCACAGAAACCTTTTTCTTCCCTGCTTGCATAAATTGCAACAAAGCCATCTGCGCGGTAGCATCCTGCATCGCGACACGGTCAGGAGCAAAATCCACATACGATTTCCCTCGTTCAAAGGCCGTAGTTGGGTTTCCATCCCACAAATGCGCGTAAAGGATCTTTTCGGAGAGCGTGAGAGGACGTCCTACTACTTGTCGTGCGGCTGCAATGCGTTCCGGAAATTGTGCGTACACCTTGCGGATCATGTCTATGTCGAATACTGGCATGTGCTGTTGAATTTGATTGTTTAAAAATAAGCAATAAGGCTCAAAGGACTATTCCAGCACACACAATCAATCGATCAATTTTTTCGTTGTCGATGATCACTTTTGAGTGCTGATTTTGTTATCTTGAGAAGTAAGATAAATTGCACCTGGCGCACCAAATCTGGTTGAGTTATCTCACGTTTATTGCGCTAGTCAACATCTCCTACACGCAAACCGTTATTCAAGAAAAAATCACTGAGCAATGATGAAATCTATTAAATGAATTAAAATTTGAATAGATAATTACTCATACCTACAACTATTAGTTTATCTTTGCTGAAGATTTTTGGTTGATGGCATCTCTAGAAGAAGAAATAAAACAAGCGAAGTTTGAAACGGATCAGTTGAAAGCGAATTTGAACATTCTCTTTACGGCTAATTGGCTAGCAAATAAGATTTCCGCCAGGTTAAAACCGTATAATCTAACACACGAGCAGTTCAATGCTTTGCGGATCTTGAAGGGAAGTCACCCGAAAAGTATGTGCCAGAAGGATATTCTTTCCAGAATGATCGCACCGAAATCAAATGTGACATTGATCCTAAAAAAGTTGAGAGACAAAAAACTGATCGAGGTCGTCCAGTCACTTGAGGACAAAAGAGAATATCAGATCAATATTACGGAAAATGGACTCGCACTATTGGAGGTGATCGCGGAAGAATTTAAACGTAACAATACGATAACATCCTCGCTATCTGCGTCAGAAGCTTTTCACCTGAATGCTTTGTTGGATAAGTTGAGAGAGGAGTAAAAAAATTTAACTATATAGTTGTAGGTACAACTAAAAAATAATACAATGAATAAGAAAATTGTGAGTTCCTTTTCAGCGCAAGCCAGTCGAAGCATGGGTCCGAATGTGCGACAAGTTATACCAAGTGCCGTGGAACACATCGATCCATTCGTTTTTCTGGATCATTTTGGTCCGATGGAAAAACTGCCGGGTGGACAAGGAGTTCCTCCACATCCCCATGCCGGTATCGCAACGATAACGTATCTCTTTTCAGGAAGCAATCGTCATCAGGACAGTTACGGGCACGATCAAGTGATACAAGCAGGAGATATGGCCTGGATGAGAGCAGGAAAAGGAATTATCCATGCCGAAGGAATGAACGAGAACCGTTCCGGATCAGAAACAATTCATGGCCTGCAATTCTGGATCTCGTTACCCGCAAAAGACAAATTCATTGAACCGGATTTCTTCTATTATCCATCAGCACAATTCCCTGTTCTTCATAAGAATGAAGCGAGCATTAAGATCCTGTGCGGAGAACTGGAAGGTCAGCGATCGCCGGTTGAAAGCCTCTCCCCTGCTTACATGTTCGAAGTAAAAATTCCATCAGGCCAAGATTTAACAATTCCGATTACCTCAGGTGACACCTGCGGATTGTATATGGTACAGGGAAATGTACTGATCGAAGAAAAAGTGCTGCTGCCAACGGCAATGACTTCTTTTGACATAAAAGGGGATCATATCACCATACAAGCCCAAGAAAACAGCCTTTTCATGCTATTCGG
>JBIITO010000146.1:0-4764 GCA_044340465.1 Crocinitomicaceae bacterium
GGTAAAAAGCTCCACGACAAACGCCAGGACCTCAAAGAAAAGAACGACAAGCGCGATATGGATCGGGCAATGAAGCGGTAACTACAAAATCCCCAACGTCAGCATATGCGCCCAATGATCATTGGCAATCAGGTAGATCAGGAGTAAAGTTGTAGAAAAGTATAACGCGAAATGGTACGCAATCGTGTAATAAAGACTTCTCCGTTTGAAAATTCGCACACCTAAGGGTACAAAAAATACAGGGAAAATAATCCAGTGAAACGCATAAAAGGTGAAGGGAAGGGAATAGACCGCCAATCCTGTTTTTCGGATAGATCGCAGTTCGACTGCCTCATGAAAAATACGTGAACGTTCAATGATCAAGTTGGGGTAGTACCGGTAAAGCGCTACATCCATTTTTGAAACCCAGAATTCGCTCCCTTTTTCTGTGACGATCAGAGAAACGGTTTCGTCTACTGTTCCGCCGTAGACGTCTTTTGAATAATAGGCTGCTACATCTTTTTCTTCAGAACAAGGAAGTATCCAATCTAGAACAATACAAAAAGCAACGAGGCTTCCAATAATGGAAGTTAGTTTGATCAACTTCCATTTTTTTCCAGTGAATAAACTCTGGAAATACCGTTCATTTTCTAACGCCTGTTTTTTTACAAATTCCTGATATTTCCTTTGTGCTTCTTTCTGACGCTCCTCCTGACTTTGTTGTTTCGTTTTTCGAATGGTATCTTTAGTCTGCAAAAGAGCTTCATAGGCCTCGGTCAGAAGTATAAACTTCTCGTGTGCTTCATTTCCGGGATTACGATCAGGATGCAATCGCATTGCCATTTCACGGTATGCACGTTTCATCTCTGCTTCGGTTGCACCAGGAGTCAATCCAAGTAAACGATAATAAGTGTCACGTTGACTCATAGCAAACTCATGGTTTCTTTTCTGCGGATCTTCAAGCTTTCCGTTCGCATGAATTCAGGCACATAATAAATCTCTTTAGGACAGCTATGCAGTGGAAGCAGCGGTTTAATTCGATCTAATAATGAACTATGTGCATCCTTTTTCGCTCCTTCGATGACGATGACTACACGCTCGCCTGACTTCATATCAGGAAGACCACCGATAAAGAAAGGTTCTTGAATTGCATGAGAGATCAATGATTCCAGTTCTTCGGGATTGAATTTAATTCCACCGCTGTTGATTATGAAATCTGCTCTTCCAAGTATTTTAAATTGACCATTTGGCGCAATTTCAACCAGATCGTTGGTCTTTAGTCCTTCAATTCCCAGCTCCGGATAATCGATTTTTAAACAGCCATTCTCGGCGCTGATTTTTACGCCATCCAGTGGGGTGAAAGTGTCTTCAGTTACTTTTCCGACGCGTCGGTAAGCAATATGTGATAAGGTTTCTGTCATTCCGTAGGTGTGATACACAGTGGCCTGATGCTTTTTCAGGGCATCCATGTGTTCACTGCTGATCGAACCACCTCCCAGCAATACCGTAGTACAATTTTTCAGGAGTGACGGGTGGCAGTGGAGTACTTGTTCCAGCTGCAGGGGTACAATCGCCGTGAGGTCTACACTGGAAATAGGGAGGTCACATAACGCGTTTGAACGCACATCACTTACATAGAGCGTCATCGTATTTTCTGCAGCCCGCACGACCATCATTTTTCCGGCAATGGTTTCGGTAGAAAGACACAAAAGGGCAGTTCCACCCACAGGAACGAAAAAGGTGGAAAGCGTTTTTCGGGCAGAAATCCGCATGAGCGACTTTTTTATGGTGTAGATTTTCGGATTTCCTGTAGAACCGGATGTTTTAATCGTGATTTCATCAGAACTATTGCGCCATTCCGATAGAAAGTTTTGTACTTCCTGTTGAAGATTTTTATTTTCCGTTAGAAAAATCAGCTCTTTTAACACAGAATTTATGGAATGGTTTTTGAAAAATCGAAGTACTTTTATGAAACCTGTTAATTCAGGCTTGGTTTAAAGTTAAATGCTTAAAATGAAAAATATGAAAAAAATGTTTGGATTGCTTGTTTTGAGTTTGGTTACCATGGCTTTTATGCATTCAAAAAGATTGATTCCGATGGAAGAAGAAGTGGGGATTCGTTTTACGCATATTACACTCGCTGAAGCGAAAGCACAGGCTAAAAAGAACGAGCAATATATTTTTATTGACGCCTATACCAGCTGGTGCGGGCCATGTAAACAAATGGCTGCCACATCCTTTAAAAGTGAGAAAGTTGGTGACTTGTTCAACAAAAAGTTCATCAACTTGAAGATCGATGTAGAAAAAGACGCAGACGGACCGGAGCTTGCAAGGTCATATAATGTTCGTGCCTATCCAACATTACTGATCATCGATAGCGAAGGAAAGCTCATTAAATCGATTCTTGGTTTTCAATCCGAGGACAGATTGATTGCTTTCGCTAATTCGGTGGAGTAGAGTTATTTTTCTTGTTTTGAGTTTCTCTTATTAAATTCAACGTTATAGAAATGTATTGAAACAAGGACTTTTTTTGCAGAACCAGTCTGCATATTAAGCGGAGTTGTTCATGGTATATAGTTCGGATTTAACAGTGGTGCTTAATTCTAGTTTTTTGTAAAAATGAAAGCTCTTTTGCTACCTTTAGAAGTTGGAGATAACGGAATAAAAAAGCCGCTTCGATTCCGAAGCGGCTTTTTCTATTTCACAGATCAGGAAATTATTCTCCTTTCTCCATTTTCTCTTTCAATGCAGACAATGCATCCAAATCACCAAGTGTAGATTTCTCTGTGTTTTGGTTGATTGCTTTTACTACTTGTGAAGTGGATGAACCTCCTGCAGCTTTCTTCGCTCCGCCTTTCGCAGCTGTTACAGATGGTCTGTCTTCTCCTTCTTCGAAGGTACGTGTGTGAGAAACAACGATCTTCTTCGCTTCTTTGTTGAATTCGATCACTTTGAAATCAAGTGTTTCTTCAACTTTTGCGTTGGTTCCGTCTTCTTTCTTCAAGTGCTTGGAAGGACAGATTCCTTCAACACCGTAAGGAAGCGCAACGATTCCGGATTTGTCTTTGTTCTCGATGATTGTTCCCTGGTGAACAGATCCTTCCGTAAATACGTTCTCGAACACATCCCATGGATTTTCTTCCAATTGTTTGTGACCAAGAGAAATACGACGGTTATCGCGATCGATCTCCAATACAACAACTTCCATCTCGTCACCAACTTTACAGAATTCAGATGGATGCTTGATCTTTTTCTGCCAAGAAAGGTCAGAAATATGGATCAATCCATCAACTCCTTCTTCTAATTCAACGAAAACGCCGAAGTTAGTGAAATTGCGAACTTTCGCTTTGTGACGTGAATCAACTGCATATTTTCCTTCGATATTCGCCCATGGATCTGGCATCAATTGTTTGATACCCAAAGACATTTTACGCTCTTCACGATCCAGTGTAAGGATTACAGCTTCAACTGTATCTCCTACAGCCATGAAATCTTGTGCAGAACGCAAATGCTGTGACCAGCTCATTTCAGATACGTGGATCAGACCTTCAACTCCAGCAGCGATCTCGATGAACGCACCGTAGTCAGCCATAACCACAACTTTTCCTTTTACTTTATCACCAACCTGAAGGTTTGCATCCAATGCATCCCACGGATGTGGCTGAAGTTGTTTCAATCCAAGAGCGATACGTTTCTTGTCATCATCGAAATCAAGGATAACCACGTTCAATTTCTGATCAAGCTCAACGATCTCTTCCGGATGATTCACACGACCCCAAGAAAGGTCTGTAATATGGATCAATCCGTCTACACCACCCAAGTCAATGAATACTCCATAAGACGTAATGTTCTTAACAGTTCCTTCCAATACCTGACCTTTTTCAAGTCCGGAAATGATTTGTTTTTTCTGCTCTTCAAGCTCAGCTTCGATAAGCGCTTTGTGAGAAACAACTACGTTGCGGAACTCCTGGTTGATTTTTACCACTTTGAATTCCATGTTCTTTCCAACATACACATCGTAATCGCGGATTGGTTTCACATCGATCTGAGATCCCGGAAGGAAGGCTTCGATTCCAAAAACGTCAACAATCAAACCACCTTTGGTACGACATTTCACATATCCTGTGATCACCTCGCCTGTGCGAAGCACATCGTTCACACGGATCCATGCTTTGTGCATACGTGCTGTTCTGTGAGACACGATCAACTGACCTGTTTTGTCTTCCTGACATTCTACGTATACGTCTACAGTGTCTCCAGCTTTCAATTCCGGATTGTAACGGAACTCTGAAGCTGCGACAACACCTTCTGATTTGTAACCAATGTTAATGATTACTTCTTTTTTTGTCACAAGTACAACCGTACCTTCAATAACCTCTTTCTCGTTGATCGATGTTAATGTTTGCTCATACTTGTCAGACAGTTCTGAACGCTGAATCTTGGAATAACCATCCAATGCTAACGCGTCCCAATCGAAATCCGCAGAACCCTGCGTTGTTGTGTTTTTTGCCATGTGGCTTTATTTACTTGTATTTCGGAGCCCTGCCCATCCGAAAGTGATTTGTACAACCGCCTCTGCAGGGGGCGGTATTTGAAGGGTGCAAAGGTATGGAATAATTTGTGAATACCAAGTGGGTAAAGAAAATACAGTACATCTTCGCTCCGCTAGATTTGCAATCATAAGTGTTCGGAATCTGTATCATCATACGTTTAATACTTTTTAAAGTATTGATTGTTAATATATTATGATTTATTTTTAGGTTTTACGAGGGTTGTTTTTGCTAT
>JBIITO010000052.1:0-15587 GCA_044340465.1 Crocinitomicaceae bacterium
GATGCGCGTGATGTGGTACAAGGTGTTTTTGAGAAATTATGTATCCATCGCAAAAAGGTAGAATTGCCTCAGCCAAAAGCTTGGCTTTTTAAAACTGCTCACAATACGATGATCAATTTGATCAATAGAAAGGAACGTATTCAGTTACTAGGTGATCATTTTCTTCCGGAAATGGTTCGAAAAGACGTGAGTTTCTTCGAATCAGGTCAGGTGGTAGATAGAGCGGTTAATATTCTTCCTCCGATTCAACGGAGTATTATCCTCCTGAGAGATATTGAAGGATATAGCTATGAGGACATTGGAGAAATTCTTTCACTTTCCTCGAGTCAGGTGAAAGTATACCTTTTTAGAGCGAGGCACAAGATCAAAAAGCGGTTAAAGGGTTTGAAAGAGCTGGTATGAGTAATCCTTCCTTTTCGAATATCGATCGCTGGTTGTTTGAGTTATTTGAAGGTAATCTGACTCCTGAGCAGGAGGCTCAGTTGAAAAATTTTATCATGCTCCACCCTGAACTTGATATTGATTTCAACGCGTGGGAAGACGCTTTCATTCGTTCAGGTGAGATTGAATTCACAGAGAAGTCATCACTTCAGAAACGTCGTTCGATTGGACTTTACATGTCTTTGGGGATATGCTTTATATTAGGACTGATTGCGGTGGGAATTCTGTCACAATTCACTACAATCAATGGAGCTTATGTACAAGATCGACATACTGTTGACTCAGGGATTGACTCTTCAAAATGTTTGAATTCAGGCAAATTGAATAAGAAGGATGAGCCTCTTTTGAAAGAAGATAGCCCAACCAATACTTCAAATAGACCGACAGAATCTGTACGAAATTTATCGTTTTCAGGTGGGTCGAAAATACCAATATTGTTGCGAGAAGTAGGTGATGATTTCATTTCTGAAATGGCTCTATTAAATAGTTTGAAGATGAATAATAAAACTGATGCAGATATTTCGCACAATGGGTTTAATAATCCAATCTCAAATGAAAGGATAATAGCTAAGCTCCAAACTAAAAAGTTAAAGCCTTTTATTGGTTTGGGAATTTCGGAGAATACTTCTGTTCGGTCTGTAATAAACTCCTTAAGTGAGCTAAAAAAAATAACAAAATCCACCTATCATCGTTCTTTGAGTGTGTATGTGCATAAGCTTGGAAGAGCATTAGGACGATTGTTGAATAACCCAATTACATTGCGGAATCAAAACGATCCATATTACCATGTACCCGGGATGCAAGCTACAGATATTAATTTTGGTGCGGTTGGAACATTGTCATCAACCAGAATTCAAACTGTCTCCCGCGTGCAGTGGTTGGGTATGGGTAATCAACAGTTTATCAATCAATTATCGGTCGATGGTTATTCACATGCGATGAGGGGTGGGGTTGGTTTTCAAATAAATCAGAATTATTACGCAGATGGTTCAATTCAGAATTATCACGCGACCCTAACATATTCTCCAAAATTTACTATCTCGAGAGATGTTGTTCTTGAACCATCAGTTCGCTTTAAGATGGGCTCTAAGCAATTGAATATTGAACAAATTAATGCAGGGGAAACGGTTGAATTTAATCGAATGAATGAAGAACAATTTAGCACAAATACACAATTTCCTACAGGTAAAACGTTGTGGTACCGAGACCTTGGTCTAGGTTTAATGGTAAATACGCGTTGGTTTTTCGCAGGAATTCAACAAGACAATCTTTTCAGACATTTTGTCAATATCTTTTCTCAAAACCCAACAGATCCTAAAAGAGCGCCTAAACATTTTGTAGCTTTTATTGGATCCGATTATAAATCCATCCGTCAGAATGTGACTATTTCACCTTACTTAGTTTATCAGAGGGAAGATCAATTATCAGAGGCTTGGGGCGGATTTAATTTTCGAGTCTATTGGCTGACCTTCGGAGGAGCGATTTCCTCTAAGCTTGATCCTGCTGTGTCAGCGGGAATAAAACTAAAGAATTTAATGTTGTACTACAACTTGGATCTGACTCATTCATCCATGTTAAATAAACAAGTGTTTTCACACCAGTTTACACTGCGTTTTACGACTAAGACCAGACATATTGGTCGACCCATTTTGAATTAATTGAATACCATGAGAAGATTAACGCTTATATTATTGTTGTCGTGTTCGCAGGTTGTGTGGTCACAAGATCCTGCGTTTACACAGTTCTATGCCAATCCGCTTTATTTGAATCCTGCATTTGCCGGATCCCATGGCTGTCCACGATTCGCGTTAAACTATCGAAATCAGTGGCCACAACTCTCAGGTAATTATGTAACGTACAGTGCGTCCTACGATCAATACTTCAAAAATATTTCTGGTGGATTCGGCGTGTTGGCAACGCACGATCAACAAGGTCAGGGGACGATCAGAACGTCGATGCTAGGTTTGATTTATTCATACCACTTACAGTTGGGACGAAAATGGAAAATGATGTTCGGTGCACGTGCATCGTGGTATCAAAAAGCACTTGACTGGGATAAATTGACATTTGGTGATATGATCGATCCGCGACGTGGATTTATTTATTCGACCGGTGATGTTCCTCGGGGTGGCTCTAGAGGATTCTTTGATGCTTCAGCTGGTATGTTGGTGTTTAATAAGCACTTCTTTGCAGGTGCTGCATGGCATCACATGAATCGTCCAAATGAATCGATGATCATAGGCGACTCTCCACTTCCTTGGCGCTTTACAGGTCACCTTGGAGCAGATATTCGAATTGGAGCCAAATCCAAATATTCGAATACCACTTCGATCATGCCAAACATCATCTATCAGTATCAAAACGGATTCCAGGAGTTGAACGTGGGGACCTACCTAAAAACAGGAGTTTTCAATGTAGGAGCTTGGTACCGTAATCGAGATGCGTTTATTTTAACTGTCGGTATCAACACAGGAAAATTTAAGATCGGATACAGCTATGATGTAACCGTATCGAAACTTAATAATGGAGTCTCAGGAGGATCTCATGAGATATCGATGGGACTGAATATGACTTGTAAGAAGAAACCCGTATCGTTCAAAACAATCTCCTGTCCTTCATTCTAATTAGTGTAACTTTTTCTACAGAATACGTTAAAGAAATAAATTTGTGACAAAATGATTATGAAAACACGAAATAACCCCATGCGCATTTACAAGTTATTGATGATCCTCCTAACGGGTACTGTTTTAGGTTCATGTGCAAGAGAATCATCGTCAGCAACTGGTTGGAATTACAACGACCCTAGAACCGGAGGTTTCCAAAAAGTACCCTATGTAGATCAAGAAACAGGTCCGGGTTTAATTCTTGTTGAGGGCGGTACATTTACAATGGGTCGTACGGAACAGGATGTAATGTATGATTGGAACACTCGTCCAACACGTGTAACGGTGTCATCGTTTTATCTTGACCAAACAGAAGTCACGAACTTCCATTGGTTAGAATATCTATATTGGATTTCAAGAGCCTACGAAACATATCCCGTTGTATACAAAAATGCACTTCCCGATACCTTGAGCTGGCGCTCACCACTTGGGTTTAACGAAGATTATGTAGAATACTATTTGCGCCACCCTGCCTATCGAGATTACCCGGTGGTAGGTGTTTCCTGGTTGCAAGCAAACGATTTTTGTAAGTGGCGAACAGATCGTGTTAATGAATATATCCTTGTTCGGGAAGGCATTCTTGCATGGAACATTGATCAGCGCGACGAAAACACTTTCAACACTGAATCTTATTACGCAGGGCAATATGAAGAAGCTATTCTTCGCAACGTTCAAGATCTTAATCCTTCCAACATCCAAGGCAAAAAATTAGGCACAAGAAATGTAAGAATGGAAGATGGTATACTTCTTCCACGATACCGACTTCCTACTGAGGCCGAGTGGGAGTTCGCTGCCACAGGACTTATTGGTAACTTAGCTGAAGGATCAGAAAACATCACGGATCGTAGAATTTACCCATGGAATGGGCATTGGGTGCGTCAAGATGATGAGCAATTCCAAGGTTCCATCCGTGCAAACTTTGTAAGAGGACGTGGAGACTACATGGGGGTTGCAGGCAACTTAAACGATGGGGCCGATGTCACTGCACCTGTTGAATCCTATTGGCCAAATGATTTCGGGCTATACCATATGGCAGGGAATGTTTCTGAATGGGTAATGGATGTATACCGTCCGCTTTCCTCAGAAGATTTCGATGAATTCCGACCGTTCCGTGGAAACGTGTTTAAAACAAAGTTATTAAACAACGAAGGCTCAATTGACATTAAGAGTCAACAGGTTTCGTACGACGTTCATGGAATGAAAGAGTATCTAAATGAATTCGAACGTATCCGCTACCAGCGAATTTCAGCCGATAAACATGATCCAAATGATACGATCATCCCGGTCGGTCTTTCTCAGGGAGTATCATCACGTAACCCAACTCGTAGAGGATATGCTCCAGACCCATTCTATGTTTCGCACAATAAAACCAAAGATTCCATTGAATTGAAGTTGCTTCGTGACATCAATAAGGTAATTGATGATGCAATTACAATGAAAAATGATAAGTACGATATTGAAGCATCTGCTTTAATACAAGAGCGTTTGTTTGAAGGTATTTTCGCAGATGAATTAAGAACAGGTCCCGAGGGAGAGGAATATGCTTTTGAGATAATCTCAATGCTTCGTGAAGGATTTACAGATTACATCATTGATACACCTGGCAAACTTCGCTACCGTAATGTTACTGAGGAGGAAAATATTGGTCGATTGAATTATCGTAGAGATGACTACGCAGATTACCTTGACGGTGATATAGAAAGTTCTATTTACTATTCGAATGACGATAGAAAAAATGCAATTAATCAAGCTAATCGTGATCCTAACTTAATCATGTATCAGAGCGAACACGAGGAATTTGGGTTAAATGGTGCTCAAGTTAAGCCCGGAGACAGAACTTCCTGGCCAACAACATTGATCTCCGATAAATCTAGGGTCTACAAAGGTGGTTCATGGAGAGACCGTGCCTACTGGTTAGCAGCTGGAAGTAGAAGATTTCTGGATGAAGATAAATCAACGTGCACCATTGGCTTCCGATGCTGTATGAGTAGAGAAGGAAGTCCTGTTGGAATTAATTACCAAAACTCTAAGAAAAAGAAAAAATAGAGTTGATAATTTTAAAGCCCGTTTATCGGGCTTTTTTATTGATATGAATCATCTTTTTGAATTATTTTATGAATGTTCTTGCGTATCAACTGATACGAGATCCATAAATGAAAACTGCCTATTCATTGCTTTAAAAGGCAAAAACTTCAATGGCAATTATTTTGCTGAAGAAGCACTTAATTTAGGTGCAAAATATGCGATTGTTGATGAAGCAGAATATCAAACGAACGATCGGATATTTTTGGTTAATAGCGGTTTGGCTTATTTACAAAAATTAGCCAACCATCATCGAAACAGATTTCAAATACCCCTTATTGGGATTACTGGTAGCAATGGTAAAACGAGTACTAAAGAATTGATCAATGCTGTGCTATCGAGTCATTACAATGTATTGTGCACAAAAGGAAACCTCAACAATCATATTGGAGTTCCTCTAACCTTATTGAGTTTGAATGAATCCCATGAGATAGCAATCATTGAAATGGGTGCTAACAAATTTAAAGACATAGAAGAATTGTGCTCAATTGCTTCCCCTACTCATGGAATAATTACAAACATTGGAAAGGCACACCTGGAGGGATTTGGTGGATTTGAAGGCGTATTAAAAACAAAAAGTGAACTTTACGAATCTCTTTCTTCCATTGGAGGCACTATTGTTCTTAATATGGATGATTCTGTTCTAGTAGATTCGGCACCGTCAAACGTGACGATTTTCGGTTATGGAACAAATAATGCCAAAATCCAGGGAGAGATTACATCGGTTGACCCCTTTATTTCATTCTGGTATATGCATGACTCGTATTGTTCGCCTGAAATCAGAAGTCACTTAGTTGGGAGATATAATTTTTATAATTTTCTGAGCGCTGTCAGTTTTGGAATTATTTTCGATGTTCCTTATGAACGGATCGAAGCATCCTTGACAAATTATATTCCTGAGAACAATAGATCTCAAGTAACCCAAACAGCAACTAATACATTAATTATGGATTGCTACAATGCGAATCCAACAAGTATGTTAAGTGCACTTGAAAGTTTTTCAATGATCGAGAATCGGGATAAGCTTTTTGTGATTGGAGACATGCTGGAACTTGGCGACGAAACTGAAAAAGAACACGAAGAAATAGCGCGCTTATGTGAGAAATTCCAATTAAAAGGATATACTGTTGGCATCTACTTCCAAAAGGTACATTCTGAAGTATTTATTCAACAGTTTAGCGATCTTGAAGAAGCTACAAATTATTTTGAATCGAATAAGCTATCAGGCCAAACCATATTACTTAAAGGATCAAGAGGAATAGGACTAGAGCGATTACAGCGAATCTTATAAAGAAAATGGGAGACCAATGCCTCCCTTTTTCAAAGTATGATATAGAATAAGTTAGGCGTTTAACACACCTCTCGAAATAACAATCTTCTGAACTTCCGATGTTCCTTCATAGATTTGAGTAATCTTTGCATCGCGCATCAAACGCTCCACATGATATTCCTTTACGAAACCATACCCCCCATGTATCTGAACCGCTTCTACTGTTTGTTCCATCGCTACTTTAGAAGCGTATAATTTAGCCATTGCACTGGATTGATCGTAATTTTTTCCCTGATCCTTATCAATGGCGGATCTATATACTAACAATCGCGCCGCTTCGATCTCAGTAGCCATGTCAGCCAATTTAAATGCAATTGCCTGATGCTTGTAGATCTCTTTTCCAAAAGCTTTGCGCTCTTTGGAATACGCTGTAGACAATTCGAAAGCACCTGCAGCAATACCTAAAGCTTGAGCAGCTATTCCGATTCGTCCACCAGAAAGAACTTTCATCGCGAATTTGAATCCAAAACCATCTTCCCCGATGCGGTTTTCCTTTGGAACCTTCACATCATTAAACAACAAGGTATGCGTATCGCTTCCGCGGATACCCATTTTATCTTCTTTTGCACCTACGATAAATCCTTCCATACCACGCTCGATAATGAAAGCATTGATTCCTTTATGACCGGCTTCGATGTTGGTTTGTGCGATTACCAGGTAAATGGATGCAGATGAACCATTCGTAATCCAGTTCTTTGTACCATTCAGAAGGTAATGATCTCCTTTGTCAATGGCTGTGGTCCGCTGCGATGTTGCATCTGAACCTGCTTCCGGTTCTGACAAACAGAATGCTCCGATCTTCTCCCCTTTTGCTAATGGCACAAGGTATTTCTGTTTTTGTTCCTCCGTTCCAAATTTCTCAAGTCCCCAACAGACTAATGAATTGTTTACTGACATACAAACAGAAGTCGAAGCATCAACTTTAGATATCTCTTCCATAGCTAAAACATAGGACAAGGTATCCATTCCTGAACCTCCATATTTTGGGTCAACCATCATCCCCATAAACCCTAGTTCCGCCAATTGCTTAATCTCTTCCACCGGAAAACGTTGATCCCTGTCACGATCAATAACTCCAGGTTTAAGTACATTCTGTGCAAAATCTCTAGCTGCCTCTTTAACTGCAAGTTGTTCTTCTGTCAACTCAAAATTCATCATGATAGAAAGGTTTAATAATTTCAGTATGGTTGCAAATGTAAGGGATAAATTCTATTTTCGAGACAATATGCACGTTCGGTTGGAAATCATAGGACTTATGTCGGGGACATCCATGGATGGTTTGGATATTGCTCATGTGGCTATTCATCTAAGCAATGATCAAGCGGGCGACACCTTCGAGTTACTTCACTCAGAAACCATACCCATCCCTAAAGAACTGAAGCAAAAAATTGTAAGAGCTACTCACGCATCTATAACAGATATTAGTCTTCTCGACAATCAATTGGGGCATTTCTATGCCGATGCTGTTCAAAAATTCCTTGATAAATTTAATATTAACCATTCTTCCATTGCGGCCATAGGGTGTCACGGACAAACTATTCTGCATCAACCGTACAATGGTTTTTCATTACAAATAGGCAATGCTACTGTTCTTGCCTATCGAACCAAGATAAAAGTCATCAATGACTTCCGTAATCATGATATTTGTGCAGGAGGACAAGGAGCGCCATTAGTGCCAATTGGAGATTTTGGTCTTTTTGGAATGAATGCACAGGCATTTCTCAATTTAGGTGGATTCGCTAACATTAGTTACAAGGACAAAACGGGGCAAATTCGCGCTTACGATATATCACCCGCAAATCTCCCCCTAAATAAGCTCTCAGAAGCAAAGGAAATGTCATTCGACAAGAATGGTGCGCTTGCCAAAAGTGGTGAAATCAATTTCTTCCTTCTTGATCTTTTAAATTCTCTTCCCTATTATTCGCAAGAATTTCCCAAATCCTTAGGAACAGAATGGCTGGAATCTGAATTCTACCCACTCATCAAATTTGACAAGGAGATTGAAAACAACCTGAGAACAGTGACTGAACACATAGCTATTCAGGTGGCAAGCGAGTTAGATAAAAGTAAATCCAATAGTGTACTTGTCACAGGTGGGGGTGCTAGAAATAAATTCCTTATTGAACGTATAGAACATTATTTTTCGGGTGAACTAATTCTTCCATCAGAACTGTTGATCGACTTCAAAGAAGCAATCATTTTTGCTTATCTAGCTGCCTTAAAAATTCAAAATCGTTACAATTCATTGGCTTCTGTGACAGGTGCACAGCAAAATATGATTGGCGGAGTCGTTCATGATCCTGGATTTTAATTTTTTTTCGCTCTTGCAAATTGTACAATTAGTAAATGTAAATAGAGATGTTTCTTACTTTTGGGATCCATTGATAGAATCTCATAAAAATGAAAGTCTTACTCGATAAATTTGAAAATAAACGCCCAGAAATAATTTTTGAATGGAAGGATACTGTAACGGAAGCAGAGGGTTGGGTCGTTATTAATTCATTACGTGGTGGTGCTGCCGGAGGAGGTACGAGAATGAGGTTGGGCTTGGACAAAAGAGAAGTAGAATCGTTAGCTAAGACCATGGAGGTTAAATTCACCGTTGCAGGACCTCCTATAGGTGGAGCAAAGTCTGGAATTAACTTTGACCCAAAAGACCCTAGAAAAGAAGGAGTATTAAAAAGATGGTTCAGTGCTGTTTCGCCTTTATTGAAACATTATTACGGAACAGGTGGGGATTTAAATGTGGATGAGATCCATGAGGTCATTCCTATTACTGAAGATTGTGGCGTTTGGCATCCGCAAGAAGGAGTTTTCAACGGACACTTCCAACCAAGAGAAGCACAAAAGATTAATCGAATAGGTCAATTGCGTCAGGGGGTATTAAAAGTGATCGAAGATAAGTCTTTCTCTCCTGATGTGAATCGAAAATTCGTAGTTGCGGACATGATCACTGGTTATGGTGTAGCTGAGTCGATCAAGCATTACTATGATATTTGGGGAGGAAGTGTCAAAGGGAAAAAGGTAATTGTTCAGGGTTGGGGAAATGTTGGTTCTGCAGGAGCTTATTACCTTTCCCAACAAGGAGCGAAAGTAGTTGGAATCATTGATCGTGTTGGAGGATTGATCAATGAACAAGGATTTATATTTGAAGAGATCAAATCATTATTCCTCAACAAAAACGGCAATGAACTTTCTCATCCGAATCTTCTTTCCTATGATGACGTGAATCAACGGATTTGGTCATTAGGTGCGGAAGTTTTCATTCCATGTGCAGCCTCAAGAATGATTACAGAAAATCAATTAGAGCGAATGATTTCCGGTGGCATGGAGGTCATTTCATCCGGAGCCAACGTGCCTTTTGCTGATCCTGAGATCTTCTTTGGACCCATCGCTGACAAAGCTGACAACTCGATATCAATTATCCCAGACTTTATCTCTAACTGTGGAATGGCTCGAGTTTTCGCGTATTTGATGAGCAATGATCTAAAGGAATTGACTGACGACGGTATTTTCGCTGACACGAGTGACACTATTCGTGAGGCTCTGGTGAATGCACATTGTATAAATCAAGTGAAAACTGGAATTGCCAAAGCGGCATTTGAGATCGCACTCAAACAATTGATCTGATGGAATTCCTTGTCGTAATAGTTTTCTTTTTGGGTTACTCGGCTATTATTCTAGAACAAGCCATCCGAATAGACAAACTCATTCCTTCCCTGATCATGATGGCAAGCTCTTGGGCACTCATTGCCCTAGGAATAGACCATTTCAGCAGTTGGTTTGGAATTGATCCCATGACAGGTGAAACGTCTTTGATTCCCCTTCATTCGGGTTTTCATGCTTTGCGAATGCAATTGCTCGAGAATACGTTATTGCATCATTTCGGAAAAACTGCTGAAATACTGATCTTTTTGATTGGTGCTATGACTATTGTAGAGTTGATAGATCACTTCAATGGGTTCGATGTTTTCAAGGATCTAATCAAGGCGCGAAAGAAAATCTCCCTCTTGTGGATCATTTCCATGCTGGCTTTTGGACTATCTGCAGTTATCGACAATTTGACAGCAACAATCGTTTTAATAAGCATCTTCCGTAAAATCAGTTCGGTCAAGGAAGATCGGTTATGGTTTTCCGGATTTATTGTGATCGCAGCCAATGCGGGTGGCGCCTGGAGTCCGATAGGTGATGTAACCACAACAATGCTATGGGTAGCCAACAAAGTTTCTACCTTCAAATTGATAGAACACATTGTTATACCTTCATTAATGAATGCCTTAGTCCCTTTGATTATTGCATCCTTTCAACCTGTATTTAGAGGAGAAATTACACTGCCTGAAGAACAAATAACAGCAGGAAAAACGGAGAAGTTGATGCTTTTTTCAGGTCTTCTATTAATCATACTTGTTCCTGTTTTCAAAATGACCACTCACCTCCCTCCTTATATAGGAATGATGTTGGCCGTTGCCCTGTTTGCACTTATTTCTGAAATCCGCTCTCGCAAAGAATTCACATTTACGACACCGGATTCATCCGGCACAAATGATCATACATCAAGTCCGACATTAAGAGCGTTGACAAAAATTGAGATTCCAACAATTCTATTCTTCCTTGGGATTCTCATGACCGTTGCCGCACTCGAGTCGATCGGAACAATTGACCAACTTGGGAAATGGGTTAGTAGACTCATGCCCGAAAACCTTTTTGTAATCTTACTAGGTTTATTTTCAGCGGTAATTGACAATGTTCCATTAGTTGCTGCAAGTCTGGGTATGTTCTCGCAAGGAATGGATGCAGATATTTGGCATTTCATAGCATATGCAGCAGGAACCGGAGGCTCCATACTGATTATTGGTTCAGCAGCCGGCGTAGTTGCAATGGGCATGGAAAACATTTCCTTCGGATGGTATCTTAAAAACATCGCTCCGCTTGCTATTGCAGGCTATTTCAGTGGAGTGTTATATTTTTTGTTGTTCTGAGTTATCCCTACAGAGCTCATAAACATTTCTGTGTGAATATTTATTTTGAGCGTTCCGGTTAGCCGCTACCTCAATAAATAACTTTACATAACCAAAATTGAAGTCATTATGAAACAAACAACTAAGGTCCTGTTTACTGCAATCGCAGTAGCATTAATGGGTACTGTATATGCACAAGTAACAAGTGAGGCAGGAGTGGTAGCTGAAACTACTACAGCAGCAGCCCCGAAAGTTACGACCGAAGAAATATCGGCTTTTGAATTTTTAATGAAAGGAGGGGTTTTCCTTATCCCGATCGGAATCTTGCTGTTCTATACCTTAGTCGTAATGGTAGAGAAATTCCGCTACATCAAACGTGTAACTAAATTGGATTCATCCATCATGAACAGCGTGGAATCCGGTAAAAGAGCAGGGAATTTTGATGCTACATTGAGTGCGCTCGACCGAGACACTACCGCCTACGGAAGTGTGATCAAACAAGGTGTAGAAACAGTTGTTGCTCGTCCCGGAAAGACTTCTGAGATAGAATCCAATATGGAGAAAATGGCAAATATTGAGATCGGTAAAATGGAGAAAAACATCAACCATCTCGGTTTGATCGCGGGTATTGCTCCTACCTTGGGATTCATAGGTACTATTTCCGGGGTAATCAAGATCTTCTATAGCATCTCTATTACTGAGAATGTAAGTATTGGAAATATTTCAGGCGGTTTGTACGAAAAGATGATCAGTAGTGGGTCAGGTCTGGTGGTTGGTATCATCGCATTTGCAGGTTATCACCTACTTAATGGAATGATCGACAAATACGCACTTACTATTCAGAAACTGAATTTGGAATTTGTTAACCTCATTAACAATCCGGGCAATGGCGATAAGACGAAATAGAAAATTCCATGCGGAGGTTGCTACTTCCGCGTTGAGCGACATCATGTTCTTCTTGTTGTTGTTCTTTTTGATCATTTCAACCCTTGCTAATCCTAATGTGATCAAGGTTCCTTTGCCAGAATCGAAAGCGAATGAGAAGACGAATAAGCAACATGTCACGTTGACTGTAACAAAGGAAAAAAAGTACTTTGTAGATAAACAAGAAGTTAGTTTGGATCAAATCGCCCCTACCCTCCTATCTGAAACGAAAAAATTGAATGACAATACGGTTATTCTGCGTATTCCTTTCGATTTGATGGTGCAGGATCTAGTTGACCTACTTCAGATCGGTATGGAGAACAATTTGAAAGTGATCATAGCGACCAAAGGTGAGAGTTGATCATGTAACCTAAACAGTAGGATCCGTTAATTCCTAAAAAGCAATGAACAGTTTAACATTAGAAAACCCGAAAGACAGACAATTCAGCATAATTGTCTCCGTAGTAATTTTAATGGTGTTATTCTTTTTGCTTCATATTCTTACGTTTTTTGTCAACCCACCGTTACCTATAGATACGCCACCCTTAAATTCTGATGAGGTCATTGAGGAATTCATGATCGATAATGTGGAAGTCCAACAAAATGCAGGTGGATCAGGAGGAGGAACACCAACTCCGGATCGAATAGATGCTCCAAAACCCCAATTAGAAAAGTTCGCTACCCAATCAAAAGCAGACACGAAAATTTTCTCAGGCCAAAGTAACAACCAGAACACAAACAACAGTAATAACTCGAGTTCATCTACTCAAAAATCTACGAATCCATTTGGCGATGGTGGAAACGGTGGAGGTAAAGGCGGCGGATCAGGTTCTGGTTTCGGAAATGATTCAGGGAACGGTTCGGGACCAGGTTCAGGAGATGGCTCAGGAGCTGGAAGGACACGTTTGAACAATCCTTCCGTTGACCATATTGAAACGGATGTTAATGTCACGATCAACCTTAAATTAACTGTAAACGGGAATGGAGAGATCGTTTCTGCAAGCAACATTGCCTCAAGAACAACAACAACGGATCAGCGAATTATCAATCAGGTAATTACCGCAGTAAAATCTCAGGTGAAATACAGTAAAGATCCCGGTGCCGGATTGGTCACGATGTTCCTCACGGTAAAAGTGAATGCCAAATAATTCCTACAACGAAGTCATCTCTTGGCTTTTCGAACAATTTCCTTCTTATCAGAATATCGGAGCCTCGGCGTATAAACCGGATCTCGGCAATATCCGCGAACTTTGTGTTTTTTTAGAGCATCCGGAAAAAGGTCTACGTTTTATACATGTTGCCGGCACGAATGGCAAGGGTTCCGTTTCATCGATGCTCGCTTCAATCCTTACTGAATCAGGACAGAATACTGGGCTTTTCACATCACCACACCTTATTGATTTCAGAGAGCGGATAAGGATAAATGGTGACATGATCCCTAAAAACAAGGTTGTCACCTTTTGTGATAGGATAAAAAGTCACAAGTGGAACAATTCCCCTTCTTTTTTCGAAATCACCTTCGCTATGGCTTTGTGGCATTTTCGTGAGCAGGGAACTACAATTTGCGTCATAGAAACCGGATTGGGTGGACGTCTGGATGCTACGAATATAATTCAGCCAATATTGTCAGTGATTACAAATATTTCCTTAGAACACACACAATTCCTTGGGAATACGCTGACAGCCATTGCCCTTGAAAAAGCGGGCATCATAAAGCAAAACACACCCGTTATTATTGGTGAAAGTTCAAGTGAAACAGCTCCTGTTTTTGAAGAAGTGAGTCTGACTATGAAAGCACCTTTAATTGATTGTACGAATCAACCAGAAATTGATGAATTTAAACCTCCATTACTCGGCGAATACCAACGAACCAATCTTCGAACGGTCATCCAGTCGTTAAAAGTCCTGAGAACAATGGGAATTCAAATAACTGATGATCATATCGAAAGTGGATTAGCAGATCTATTCCAGAATACCGGATTCATGGGACGTCTGCAGATCATAGAAACCAAACCTCTTACACTTTTGGATGTTTCTCACAACGAGGATGGAATCGGCAAAACATTAGAGTTCATTCAAAAGAATAATCAAGGAAAATTGCACTTGATATATGGAACCAGCGCAGACAAAAACTACGAGAAAATAATCGCTCTCTTTTCGGAAGATGCTAACGTTATTTTTTGCACTTTCCGAAATCAACGATCACTCTCAATGGAAGCATTCCAAACCCTAAATGAAAAATTGACAACGAAACATCCTGTTTATCAAGATGTAAAATCCGCACTTGAAGACGTACGAGAAAGTGCAGACATGAACGACACGATTTTGATCTTCGGGAGTTTCTTTCTGATTGCTGACTTTTTTTGATTTTTTTATATAATCTACTTGCTAAAATCAAAAACACCCGTATATTTGCACACCTGAAAAGGGAGATTAGCTCAGCTGGTTCAGAGCACCTGCCTTACAAGCAGGGGGTCGGCGGTTCGAACCCGTCATCTCCCACAGAAGAAAGCCTTACAGAAATGTGAGGCTTTTTTGTTTTAAAACCCTTTTATACAGGTGGTTACAAGCATTGAAGATTGCTTTCACATTCCTCAATTTGGATCATATCACATTTTCTATTTTAACGCAAAATGGCGTGCACATGCGCGTGCACACGACTGAAAATTGATGAAACGTGCACATTTGGCGTGCACATTTTTTTAGTGAAAAAGATAGCACAGGAAGCACAATAATTTGTGTGATGACAACAGTTAAACTTGTCCTTGATAAAAGGAGAAAAAAGAAATCTGGTGCATATCCTTTAGTAATTCGCATCAGACTTGCTGGTAAATATTTAGATGTTGCAACTAAACAAGAATTACATGAGCATCAATTTGATGACAAAAGACAAATTGTAATAGGCAACAAAACACTTAACAAGTCCTTGCAGAAAGAAATTGAAAACTGTAAGGATAAGATAATCCAATATGAACAACTGCATGATGAGATAACAATTGAGCAGATTAAAGTGCTCTTTGGTAAGAGTCAAAAGACTAATCCTACAATCGCTGAGTTCTGGCAACAAGAAGCTGTCAGGCTTGTAAATTCCGGTCATGTTGACCACTCTTGTCCGGTCGATATTGACCAGTCATTTTCATGTGTCTAAAAAGAACGTTTTCTGAGGCTGTCAGATGATCAAAATTAGGG
>JBIITO010000062.1:0-13695 GCA_044340465.1 Crocinitomicaceae bacterium
ATGGCAGGTGCAACGGTAATGGAATCTCCCGTGTGGATTCCCATTGGGTCAAAGTTCTCGATGGAACAAATAATCACCACGTTGTCATTGGCATCCCTTAACAACTCCAATTCGTACTCCTTCCATCCGATCAAGGCTTTATCAATCATTACTTCATGAATCGGAGATAATTGAAGTCCGCGCTCAAGAAGATTGTCAAATTCTTTTGGGTCATACAAGATGGAAGCACCTGAACCTCCAAGTGTATATGACGGTCGGATACAAAGAGGGAAACCGAATTCCTGTGCAATTTCCTTCCCTTCGAGGAATGATTTTGCTGTTTTCTGAGGAGCAATGGGTACTCCGATCTCTATCATCAGATCACGGAATGCTTCGCGATTCTCGGTGATTTCAATTGCATTAATATCTACTCCAATAATCTTTACACCATATTCTTCCCAAATACCCATTTCATCGCATTTGATGCAAAGGTTCAAAGCAGTTTGACCACCCATCGTAGGAAGCACAGCATCGATCTTATGGTTCTGAAGGATCTTTACGATACTTTCAGGTTCCAGTGGCTCCAGATATACATTATCAGCGACCACTTTATCGGTCATGATGGTGGCTGGATTTGAATTGATCAGGGTAACTTCAATTCCTTCCTGACGAAGGGAACGAGAGGCTTGAGATCCCGAATAATCAAATTCACATGCTTGTCCTATCACAATGGGACCGCTACCAATTATTAAGATGGATTTAATGGAGGTGTCTTTTGGCATTTTCTGCGCTTTAAGGGTTCAATTTTGAATCTTATTCTACAAATTGAGCGCAAATTTAAGTAAAACAATGGAGCCTCTTTTGATAACTCAAAGGATGTTTTGAACAATAAAAGTGAAAAATCCATGAATTGAAAAAGCAGACCTCAAGTTCTTGTAAAGTTTTGGTTGAGATCCAAATACCGAACTTATTCATACATCCGATTTTATTAATTAAATATGTTTCGTTTTCTCCTGCTTTTTTTTTGAAGAGTGCCTATCTTTGGACGAATAATAACAAACATGCACAATATTCTTGATCATTTGGATATCGATCGAAAGATCACCCGACTTGCGCACGAAGTACTAGAAAATTCATTCGAAGAACCTATTTTGTATATTGGTGGAATTTGCGGAAATGGAATCCTGATAGCTGAAGAACTTAAAAAGATCATTTCAAAACATTCTGATCAGGAAATCCATGTATTTGAAATCTTAATTAATAAAGACGAACCCTGGAAGGATGGCGTAAAACTGACTATGGACGAATCAGAATTAAAGAATGCTTACATCATTCTAGTAGATGATGTATTAAATTCCGGTAAAACCATGCAGTACGCTTTGATGAAATTCCTCGAAGGTCCTACCAAATCCATCAAAACTGTGGCGCTTGTAGACCGCACACACAGAAGATATCCGATCAAGGCAGACTATGTTGGTTTGAGTTTGTCTACCACATTGAAAGAACGAGTTGAGGTTGAATTGAATGGCACTTCATCACGTGCTTTCCTGGTTTGAGCGCATGAAAAAGATCACAGAATCAGCCTCTAAATACAATCACCTCGAACAAATGAGTACAGGTGAGTTACTTCGGAATATCAATGCTGAAGATAAAGCTGTTCCATTAGCGATTGAAAAAGAGCTTCCGGCTATCGAAGCATTTGTAGAGGCTTGTTTTAAGAGAATGGAAATGGGCGGAAGACTATTTTACATAGGCGCCGGAACCAGTGGCCGACTTGGTATTGTCGATGCCAGCGAGTGTCCTCCCACCTTTGGCGTTCCTCATGGTCTGGTCATAGGGATCATTGCCGGAGGGGATACAGCAATTCGCAAAGCAGTTGAATTTGCAGAGGATGATGAAAACCAAGGATGGAAGGATCTGCTTGAATATAATATCAACGAAAATGACACGTTGGTAGGAATAGCTGCTTCCGGCACCACACCTTATGTGCTTGGAGCAATTAAGGAAGCTCAAAAAGCCGGCGTTTTAACGGGTGGCATTTCATGTAATCCAGGTTCGCCGCTTTCTGAATTAGCTGAATTTCCTATTACTCCTGAAGTCGGACCTGAATTCGTAACAGGAAGTACTCGAATGAAATCCGGCACGGCTCAAAAATTAGTTTTGAATATGATCTCCACTTCTCTCATGATAAGATTAGGGCGGGTGAAAGGAAATAAAATGGTAGACATGCAATTGAGTAATAACAAACTTGTCGACCGTGGAGTTAACATGATCATGGATGAAACCGGTATTTCTTATGAACAGGCAGAAGAATTATTGTCAGCACATGGTTCAGTGAGGAAAGCCGTAGCATTTTACCTAGGCCAGTCATAATGTCCATCTCTGCTCCCAAAAGAACATTTTTAGTAGATCTATTTAAGGAGCGTTGCCCTCATTGCAGAGAAGGTTTTGTCTTCAAACAGGATGTTAAACTGTTTCAATTACCTGTGATGAACGACCAATGCGATAACTGCAATTACCGTTTTGACAGAGAACCCGGATATTTTTTAGGCGCCATGTATCTTTCTTATGGATTTGCAGTCTTACAAGGAATTATCACCTATTTTTTATGTCAAGCCATTAATCCTACAATCAGCGTTTTCTGGAGTATTTTGTGGGTAATGTTCATTATCCTGATCTGTGGTCGAAAGAATTATAAGCTATCGCGTATTTTATACATTTACATTTTTCCCTGGTGAGGTTTCCAATCTCCTTCTTCTGCTTTCGGAGCAACTTGTTTTAAATTAGTTGAAAAGCAGGTAAGAATTGAAAATACTATGGTATTAATTCCTGCGAATCTAAATTAGAATACTGTGTCATAAAACAACATCAATTCTCTCTATTTTTGCATTTCACAGACTATGACGCGCCATTTCACCAAGTTCAAATCATCTGTTTCAGACATCCCTCTTCCGGAGAAGTTCACCTTCCCCTTCTATTACGACCCTCACCCTTTAGCTAAGCTAGCAGCGATCGGGTTGAAAAGTTACCTCATTGAACAGACAGAACTCGAACATAATTTCGGCCTGGATGCTAACCAACAGAATTTGGTCATTGGAAAAATGTTTGGCGTACTTGTGGTTCAGAATCAGTTGAATCAGTTAGGATATCTTGCGGCTTTTTCCGGGAAACTAGCCAACAGCAATCATCACGATCGCTTTGTGCCACCGGTATTCGACATGTTGAAGGAAGAAGGTTTTTTCAGAACAGAGGAGAGAAACCTTACTCAATTAAATGAAACGATTGATCAACTCGAAAATGCTTCGGATTACCTCCAGTTAAAGTCAGAACTAAACAAAATCCACCTCGTATTTCAATCCCGAATCGCGTCAACGAAAGAGGGTATAAAAAAAAATAAGACAGAGCGAAAAACAGAACGCGAACGTATTTCATTAACTTTTCAGGGAACTGAGTTAGATGACAGATTGGAGGAATTACGCAAACAATCGATCCGCGAACAATATTTCCTGAAGGAACTCAATGCACAATATCGCGAAGAGACTCGGAAGGTCACGGAACGATTGTCTATTCAGGAAAACAAGATAGCAGCGTTTAAGGAGGAGCGGAAAAATCGATCAGTCCGATTGCAGGATCTACTATTTGAAAACTATTCTTTTTTGAATCAAGGTGGTGCAACCAGAAGTTTGCGGTCAATTTTCAGTGAATATACCGATGGAAAAATTCCTTCGGGTGCCGGTGAATGTGCTGCCCCTAAATTGCTTCAATACGCCTTTCAAAATCAGTTGAAACCAATTGCTCTCGCTGAATTCTGGTGGGGAGCACCTCCCCCATCTGAAGTTAGGGTCCATGGACATTTCTATCCTGCTTGCCGAGGTAAATGCGAACCCATTCTTGGACACATGCTGGAGGGAATGGATGTTGATCCAAATCCCTTGTTGGAAAACTCCTCAAAGAACAAAGACCTTCCTATTATCTATGAAGACGAAGAGATCATTATCATCAATAAACCCCCTGAATTTTTATCTGTTCCGGGGAGAAAAATTTCTGATTCCGTTTACACCCGAATCAGGGAATCCTATCCTGAATCTGAAGATCCGTTAATTGTTCACCGTCTCGACATGTCGACTTCCGGTTTGATGATCCTTGCAAAAACATTGATGTCCTATCATCACCTTCAACGACAGTTCATCAATCGGACTGTAAAAAAGCGTTACACCGCTCTGTTGAATGGAATAATTAGAAATGAAGAAGGATCCATCGAACTTCCGATGCGCGTAGATTTGGATGACCGACCCCGACAGGTGATCTGTTTTGAACATGGTAAACCAGCACTGACAAGATGGCAAAAGATTAGTGAAGAAAACCAGCTTACACGCGTCCATTTTTTTCCTGAAACCGGACGAACCCATCAATTGCGCCTGCATGCCGCTCACAAAGACGGACTCAACTGCCCTATTTTAGGCGACGACCTGTACGGCCAGAAATCGGACCGCCTGTATCTCCATGCTGAACAGATCGAATTTGTGCATCCGGGAACAAAAAAAAGATGCAGCTTCGAAGTTGCTGCACCTTTCTGAGTATTGATAAATTGAGTTGGCTTACTTAATGTATTAATTAGCAACAAATTAAAGCTTGGTTCCTTTAGATTTTTCCAATTTCAAACATAGTTTAACGGCATTGTTTACATTAACTACAGAACCCGATACTGAAAGAGTAGAAAAATCAACCTTATCTTCAGTCCCCGGCTTAAATTGCTTTGTACCCTTGTAAGACTTTGCCGATGTCAAAATAACTTCCCTTATCTCTTTCATTGTTAAAGTTGGGAAATAACTCTTTAAGAGTGCCGCTACCCCAGAAACCATAGGAGCAGCCATGGAAGTACCTTGTAGCTTTTTGTAGTTGCTCTGTGGAATGGTACTGTAGATTTCAAATCCCGGAGCAAAAACATCTACTTTAGTTTGTCCGTAATTTGAAAAATCGGCTGCTAGCTTTTCTTTAGAAAATCGAGTTGAAGCACCAATAGAAAGAAAATGATCTAAAGGTTGCTTCTGGAAACTGTAAATTGAAGTAGGATAAACTTCTTCTACATCTATATTCTTATTGTCATTTCCTGCAGCATGCACCAACAATACACCTTTTGAATCAGCATAACAAAACGCTTCATAAACCTCCTTCTGATGAGGTGAGTAAGCTTTTCCGAAAGACATATTAATTACTTGCGCACCATTATCAACTGCATATCGAATGGCGAGTGCTATATCCTTGTCATGTTCATCTCCGTCCGGAACAGCACGAACAGACATCAATTGAACGTTGTCGGCTACCCCATCGCCTCCAAGACCATTGCCCCGTATTGCTCCTATGATACCTCCTACATGTGTTCCGTGAAGCGCATCCGGTCCCTCTACATCCGCATTTCCGTAATTTCTATCATTAAAATCAATTGGATTATCCCCAATTAGCTCACGATCATCAAAGTCTGTATTCAAATTAAATTTAACCATCGTTTCGATGGATTTCTTTTCCTCTTCCATTGACTCTTTGCTAACCTCGCCTTTTTCAATGTAAATGGCAAAAGCCTTTAATTGTTTCATTTCCTCATTGTCAGGATTCCATTTCTCAAGATCTTTGAGGGAGTAATCTGTTTTATCTATTTCCTTGGCTACAATAAATGGAACTTGATCTATCATGATTTGAATCATACCGATTTGCTCGAGATAAGAAGAATAGTTAGCAATTTCTTCTTCCACCTCCACTTTAACCTTTTCATACAAATCGTATTCTTTTTTTTCATCGTCAGAAAGATTGACGGGATCGATCCCTTCGAATTTCTTTGAAAGCGATTTTAGGACTCTTGTTTTTTCATAACATGCTTCATTTAAATTTTCTCCTTTCGCATTCCCTAGAAAGTTCCAACCATGTACATCATCTACGTAACCATTGTTATCATCATCCTTATTATTCCCTGCAATCTCATCCGTATTGACCCAAATCTTTCCTTTAAGATCCTCATGCTCAATATCAATTCCTGAGTCAATAACAGCAACAACTACTGAGCTAGAATTTCTTTTCTTGAGAACCTTATATGCTTTCTCTGTTTCCATTCCCGGATTTTTCTTGTTGTACCAATTAAGAATGCTTTTATCTTGACCATACAGCAAACTAGCTGTGAAAACCGAAAAATGTATGAGGGATAACCGAAGAATGATCCTTTTCATTTTATGAGATTAAATTAGCGACGTGAAATTAAAAATAAGTTTTGAAAGATTTAACCCCTCCAAGTCGATTAATGTATCTTTACAAAGATGGCTTGAAAGTCCGAAATTATGAATAAACATTTTCTTTACGGGAGATTACTTTTAATTACAGCCATTCTTATAAGTTGTAGAACTCTTAGTCAACCAATTAAATTCGGATTTGATCAGTTGCTTCTCGAAAAGAAGGAGCAGTTGACAACGTTTTGTGTTCCGAATGACAGTGCCACGATGAGTCTGCTTAAAAAGGATCGTATTATACCCAAATATTCAACTAAATCCTGGGTTTTTATAAGCTGTACACCGCGATGGATCAATGAAAAAATAAAAGATGGGGAACTAGCTGACTTTTACTTTGATTTTTCCCCTCCTGTGGCGCTTTCCGATTCTGCTGTTGTGCGCTTTCATGCTGATCAGGTTCACAAAGGAGGTGGTGGGCTAAGTATACCATATACTGGCAAGGATGTAATCGTTGGGGTGGTAGATCAAGGATTAGATTGGAGTCATCCTGATTTTAAAGATTCAAAAGGTAAGACACGTGTTTTGAGGTATTGGGATCACACAACAGACCTCGGTGGAACTGTTCCATCGCCTTATAATTATGGTATTGTTTGGGACAGTGCGGCAATCAATGCAGGAATCTGTACCAGTACAGAAAATTCCTCTGCACATGGCACCACCGTGGCAGGAATGGCCGTTGGCAATGGAAGAGCAAACGGAACAAATAAAGGTTTTGCTCCGGAGGCGGATATCATCATTGTTGAGACTGATTTCAACCGAAAAAACTGGACATTATCAATTGCTGACGCTTGTGATTACATTTTCAAGGTTGCTGACTCTCTCGGCAAACCGGCGGTAATAAACTTAAGTTTAGGCAGTTATTTAGGTAGTCACGACGGAAATGATCCAGCATCCGAACATATAGAAAACCTTCTCACCGAAAAACCGGGTCGTATCGTAGTTTCTGCAGCCGGAAATTCGGGCGCTTGGGGTAAATACCATGTGCATGGTGAACTTGATTCAGACACATCATTTGTATGGATGAGGCCTAACCCATCAGCCAGATTAGGTCCGAACACCATTTACATGGATCTCTGGGCTGACTCCTTAGAGGCAAACTGGAAATATGCACTGGGAGCAAATCGTTCTTCGGGAAGTTATGGTGAGCGAGCAAGCACGATCTTTCGCTCGGCAAACACATTTGTCGGTAATGTTATTCGTGATACACTATGGAATGGTTCGAATCGCATTGCTATAGTTGAAATTTATCCAGAATACCAAGATCAGAATCTTCATATTCAGTTCTTTTTTTCAAAAGTAGACACCACAAATTACTATTATTCACTAAAACTGACCGGTTCCGGTAGTTTTGATGCATGGACAGGGAGCACTCATCCATCGATGAAACTAAATGATATGGTTACTTCAATACCAAGTAGCAGTCAGTACCCTCCCATCGTTAATTATTTAATGCCTGATTCACTTCAAACGATAGTCTCTTCTTGGAATTGTTCTGAAAAGGTTATCTCGGTAGGTAATGTAAAGAATAGAATCGGACATATGGATAAGAATGGAAACTGGTACGATGGTTTTGGGGATCAAATCGCTGTTGGTCAGCTCAGTCGTAATTCTAGTAAAGGACCTAATCGCCATAATTTGATCAAACCTGATGTGACTGCCGCGGGGGATGTTACTTTAGGCTCAGCCCCCATGTGGATGGTAAATAATACTGCATACAATTCCTCTCTAGACATAAATGGTTGGCATGCAAGAAATGGAGGCACATCTATGGCCTCGCCGTGTGTAGCCGGAATAGCAGCACTTTACCTTGAGAAATGCGGTCGGGCAAGCTACACCAATTTTAGAAATGACCTGATCAATACCTCACAGCCTGATCAATTCACTGGTAGTATTCCAAACAACGCCTATGGTTATGGCAAACCTCATGCGTTGAACCTAATGCTAACCAATGAATTTACTTCTACATTAACAGGTAATTCAGGAATGTGCGCTACGCCTATACCACTTACAGCTACCTCCTCTACTCTGCTCTCAACTGCCTTCTGGTCAAATGATAGTGTAGGAACCTCAGTTTACATTGATGCCCCTGGCGATTACTGGGCGGAAGTATACAACAATAAAGGTTGCAAAACCTTATCAGATACATTTACGGTTGTGCAATTGGAAGGTTTGCCAATGATGCCCATTACCCAGATGGGCAATACATTGATCACATCTTCATTTTCGAATTATCAATGGACAATAGATGGCATAGATATACCAGGCGCAACAAGTTCAATATTAAAAATTTACCCCCCATTTGGAACCTATACTTGCTATTCTGTTTCTCCTGAGGGATGTGTTTCTGAAACGGAACCATTTACCCCTTTTTCCGGATTGAATGAATTAAATGGTGAGTTTAAGATCTTCCCGAATCCAACAATTGATATATTAACGATTACAGGCATTTCTCCGATACTTAAAATCGAATTCATTGATGCAGCAGGAAGAGTTGTTTACCCGGGAAAAATTGACGATCATCATTGGTCTCTCAAGTCTCTCTCTCGGGGGTTGTATAAATTAGTCATTGAAACATCGAACGAAAAGTACCGCTCAAAAATCATAAGATTGTAATTAACGACTAAAGAATTTATATTTTTGGCCTCGAAAAACAAAAAGAATGAATTTAGAAGGTATCATTGCCATTTCCGGAAAACCGGGTCTTTTTAAAGTGGTTACCCAAGGTAAGAATAGTATCATTGTGGAGTCATTAATCGACAACAAGCGTTTTCCTGCATATGCGTCAGATCGCATCTCTGCTTTGGAGGATATCAGCATCTACACGTATGATCAGGACGCTCCTCTAAAAGACATTTTAACATCGATTTATAAAAAAGAAAACGGCAAAGAATGTCCTTCTCACAAAGAAGATATAAAGATTCTTCAATCTTACGTTCTGGAAATCCTTCCGAACTATGATCAGGAGCGTGTGTATCCGTCCGACCTCAAAAAAATATTCCATTGGTATAACTTGCTTTTGAAGACAGGAAGTTTAACTTCGGAAGAAACCGCAACAGTGTCGGAAGATAAATCTGAAAAAGTGCTAAAAGCGAAAAAGGAAACTTCACTGAAAGAGGATAAACCCGCAGCAGCAAAGAAAGCACCAGCAAAACCAAAAGCTCCAACTGCAGACAAAGCCATAGGAGCAAAACCAGCTGCAGCTAAAAAGGTAACCGCAGTTAAAACCGGTTCAAGCAGAGGAAAATAAGTTAAATAGATTGAATTAATATTGAAAAGTCGGTTTAACCGACTTTTTTTATACCTACCTAAATGAAAATAACAAAGAACAAACGCACGTTTATCAAAGAAGATCTGATAATTGATTCCTGGGAAAAGATCAAACCTTATTTTGAAGAATTGCTATCCAGGAAAATCACAGATCTTGTAGGTTTCAAAAAATGGTTAGCAGATAGAAGCGAGCTCGATGCCGTATTGGAAGAAGATGCAGCATGGCGCTACATTAAAATGACAATCGATACTAGAAATCAAGCACTGAAGGAAGCTTACACTTTTTTCATTACAAAAATCCAGCCTGAATTAGCACCGTATGAGGATAAACTCAATCAGAAAATGGTTGATAGTCCATACTTCTCGGAATTAAATTCTGATCATGCTTACCAAATCTATTTCAGATCAGTGAAAACAGCATTGGACCTTTTCAGAGAAAAGAATATTCCTCTGGAAGCAGAATTAGGTGAAAAAAGTCAGCAATATGGTTCCATTTCAGCAGCTCAAACCATTGAGCATAATGGTGAAACGTTAACCATGCAGCGCGCAGCATCTTTCTTGAAAGAGACAGATGAAACACTTCGAAAAACGATCTTCGAAAAAATAGTGCTTCGAAGAAAAGAAGATATTTCAAAATTAAATGATCTGTACACTGAGCTTATTCGCATAAGACATGAAGTGGCTTTAAATACCGGATTCGCGAATTACAGAGATTATAAATTCCTGTCGCTCAACAGATTTGATTACACCAAGGAAGACTGCTTTGCATTTCACGCAGCCATTCGAAAGCATATTGTCCCTCTTGTTAAACAGATTCAGCAGGAAAAACTCAACAAGCTCGGCAAAGAAAAATTCCGTCCATGGGATACCGAAGTTGATCCAGAAGGGAAAGCACCTTTAAAACCGTTTGAAAAAGGGAGTGATTTGCTGAAAGGTACAGTTCAAATTTTCGAAAAGATCGACACGTATTTTGCGGATTGCTTGCGTACAATGGATGAAATGGGTCATCTGGATCTCGATTCTAAAGAAGGAAAAGCTCCAGGTGGTTACAACTACCCTCTTTATGAAATTGGCGTTCCTTTCATATTTATGAATGCAGTTGGTGCTCAAAGAGACCTTGTTACAATAGTTCATGAAGGCGGGCATGCCGTGCATTCGTTCTTAAGTAGAGATCTGGAACTAACAGGATTCAAGAATTTACCGTCTGAGGTAGCTGAATTAGCCTCGATGTCTATGGAGCTACTTACAATGGAGCACTGGGATGAATTCTATTCCAATGAAGACGATTTCAAACGCGCCAAAAAAGAGCAGCTTGAATCCATTTTAAAGATATTACCGTGGATCGCGCAGATTGATGAATTTCAGCATTGGATTTATGAGTATCCAACCCACTCTCATGAGGAGCGAAGTCAAAAATGGATAGAACTCTCTAAATCATATGGCACAGGACTTACAGACTGGACAGGATTTGAAGAAGTTCAAGCAACAGCATGGCAGCGTCAGTTGCATCTTTTTGAAGTACCCTTCTATTATATCGAATACGGGATCGCTCAGCTAGGTGCACTCGGTGTTTGGAAGAATAGTTTAAACGACAAGAAATCTGCCATAGAGAATTACAAAAATGCACTTCGATTAGGGTATACACAGAGTATTCCTAATATCTACAAAACTGCAGGTATACGATTTGATTTTTCCGATACTTACTTGAGTGAACTCGCTGGTTTTGTAGCGAAAAAGTTAGCATGCATCTGATTAGTGATCACAAAAACATGCGACCATGGCATGTGCGAAAAACTGTTTTTTTGCTAGTCCAAATTGGACAAAAAATGATATACGTGATAACAACTCATAAAAAAAGCTCGGAGAACCGAGCTTTTGTAGCGAGACCGGGAGTTGAACCCGGGACCTCAGGGTTATGAATCCTGCGCTCTAACCATCTGAGCTATCTCGCCAGTCATACCTATTGGTTAGCGGGTGCAAATATAACAGATATTTTTTCCTGAACAATTTGCGTTACGAAAATATGATCTCAAAAAGAATATTTTTCCAAGCGCGATTTACTCTTTTTCGATAAATACTATCTTTGTTTCATATGCCCAAATGGCGAAATTGGTAGACGCACCGTCTTCAGGTGGTGGCGCCGCGAGGTGTGCAGGTTCGACTCCTGTTTTGGGCACCAACTTTCACCAACATATGTTGGTTTGTTCTACTAAAAACAATTTTCGGGATGTAGCTCAGTTCGGTTAGAGTACACGTCTGGGGGGCGTGGGGTCGCTGGTTCGAATCCAGTCATCCCGACAAAACCATCAAAGGGCTGTCTGAATAGACATCCCTTTTTTGTTGCCCAAAATTGTAACCATTGATGTGCCTAAACTTTGTTTTTCTCTAAGTGAAGATATTTCTCAAGTCAAATGAAGTTCACGGATAATTAATTCATCTTCACTTTTTCCATCTCCTGTCTAAACTTTTACACTTTTAGAATCAAATAAAACAGGCATTTAAACTAGTTCCATATGCAGCAAATTCAGAACCTAGTGGATTCGGAGACAAGTTGATCTACGTAGATTGCAGCTAAGACAAGGATACTTGACCAACTATAATTGATAAGAAAGTAGTATTATAAATACATCAAAATCAGAAAGCTATGAGTATTACAGTATAAGCTCCGTTATTTGTGTACTGATGCCATGTATCGATATTTACGCTAGTCTCTCCCACTCCAAAATCTCAGAAATAACTATATGAATTCTGACTTTCATTCTTGAAAAGATCGTTTGATAGAGTTAGAAGATTCTATAGTTACGCTAACACAATAAAAAAATAAAGAACCTACGATCGATCTTCCTCAAACAAGATAGCTGATTTGTGCTTTAGTGTTCTAAGAACTACGGAGATTGCCAATCCTACTCCGGCAACTATACAATATGTAGGCTTAAGATGTATTTCACCGGATTGAAACCAATCGCGGAGGAATGCCACGAAAACAAATCCCAGAATAGTCGCTGTCACTCCTGAATACTCTCTTCTCAATATCGTTTTCATGGAAAATGGGATGGGATTCGGTTCATAATTCTTGAAACTTGGCCAAAAAGGCGGGACTTTCAATGACCAGCTAACGTAAGATTCGCCGAATTTCCTTTCAAGAAAACGCTCTTCTGCGAACATTATCCGCTCATAATAAATCCAAAATAGTAAAGATACGATAAGTACATACCAAATGTTGAATGTATACATAACTATACCTATCCACATGAAATAATTACCAAGATATAGTGGATGTCTCAATGTTGAATAAATCCCTTTCGTATTCAACGCTTCTGCTACTTGCTCTCTTGTGTTTCTACCCGAAGTGTATTTGTTGCTTGTTCCAATCGCAATTGCCCTAATAACCTGACCAACAAAAGAAATAGTAACACAAGTTATCAACAAAATAATCTCAAGGTTATCATAATTCATTAAAAACTGATAATCAGTAAAATAAATAACAGGTATTGAGAGTAAAAATAAAATTACCGGAATTTGCCCCCTATATTTAAATAAGGTATTTCCATTTTTTTCCAAAGAGTGAACTAATGCCATTAAAGAGAATTGCTTACATTTAACTTTATCATGCGAAATTAATACAAATGTCAACTACTATGCCTGCAAAAGTTAAATTCGAATTAGAGTATCTGCTAAAGACATCACCAAAAGTGCTTGAAAACATGCTTTCGACTCCTAGTGGATTAAGTGAATGGTTCGCTCAAAATGTAAACATAAAAGATGATATTTTTACATTCATGTGGGAGGATTCAGAGCAGGAAGCACGCTTTAAGCATGATAAACCAAACAATATCTGTCGTTTTCAATGGTTAGAAGATGAGGAAGAAGATAATGATTATAGCTTTCAACTTAGCTATAAGGTAGACCCTTTGACAAAAGCAGTTATTTTCTCTATTGTGGATTACGCAGAGGCTCATGAAATAGAGGATGCTAAACGATTGTGGGAACAACAAGTCGTTGACCTCAGGAGAACGCTGGGTTGCTAATCTGAAGAAAGAATAAACAAGCATTCTAGGCGTTAAATCTTTACTTTTGCACTCCATCTGATCAGTATTGAAGCGTCTTTATCTTTTTAGCATCCGCTCTTTTATAGGACCATTTTTGGTGACTTTGGTTATTTCCATGTTCATTC
>JBIITO010000053.1:0-15392 GCA_044340465.1 Crocinitomicaceae bacterium
ATCAATTCAAGCGATTCAAAGATAAACTTATTTCAAACACCCTAACAACATTGTAAAGCAATTTCTTACCTTAGCAGGGTTTTTTAGGGTGGTCTAAAGAAGTAAAACGGTTTTCTACCAAATAAAGGTACAACCATTGCGTATAAATCTGATTTGATGAAGGATACCATTGAAAAAATCCGATTGGAAGCACAGAAGTGGGAATTGAAAGACAAACAATCCCTGGAGCAATTTCGTATTCGATTTCTTGGATCAAAAGGGTTGATAAAAGATCTTTTTGGCGCACTTAAAGATGTCCCTGGAGATCAGAAAAGAGAGGCAGGCCAAATGGTTAATTCACTCCGATCAGAGCTAGAAGTGCAATTCGAAGGACATAGAGTAAGATTGGAATCTGCAGAAGAAAAAACGGATAAGAAGGATCTTTCTCGCCCCGCGGCGGCAAATCCCGTTGGTTCAAGGCACCCCCTTTCACTTGTACGTTCTCAGATAATTGAAATTTTTTCAAGAATAGGGTATGTAGTTTCCGAGGGGCCTGAGATCGAAGATGACTGGCACAATTTCACTGCACTAAATTTTCCCCCTGAACACCCCGCTCGAGATATGCAAGACACCTTCTTTATCGAAAAGGGAGAAACTGAACTCGCTCTTAGAACACACACGAGTTCAGTTCAGGTTAGAGTAATGGAAAATTCCACTCCGCCTATCCGAACAATCTCACCGGGAAGGGTTTACCGAAATGAGGCTATATCCGCCAGGGCACATTGTTTTTTCCATCAGGTGGAAGGTCTCTACATTGACAAGGACGTCTCTTTTGCCGATCTTAAACAAACGCTCTTGTACTTCGCCAAGGAAATATTTGGTGAAAAAGCAACTATTCGTATGCGACCGTCTTATTTTCCATTTACAGAGCCCAGTGCAGAAGTAGATGTTTCATGTACTATTTGTAATGCTTCAGGTTGCAATGTTTGCAAACACAGTGGATGGCTGGAGATCCTCGGCTGCGGGATGGTGGATCCGAACGTGTTGGATGCATGTGGTATTGATTCAAATGTTTACACCGGATTTGCTTTCGGTATGGGCATCGAACGTATTGCTCAATTGAAATATAAGGTCAACGACCTGCGTCTTTATTCCGAAAACGATATTCGCTTTCTTAAGCAGTTTTCAGGAGGGTTTTAAGGTTCAAGAAAAAAGATGGATTGGGTTAAATTGGAACGAGCCGAGCAATTGGAAGAGATCATGAGGTCCTCTCATGCTATTGCGATTTTTAAGCATAGTACTAGATGTCATATTTCCTCAATGGCATTGAGAAATTTTGAAAGTAATTGGAGGGTGGACCCAGATAAATGCCTGCCTTATTTTCTTGATTTGATCGCTTACAGGGATTTGTCAAATGAGATTTCTCGGATTACGGGAGTTGTTCATGAGTCACCCCAGTTATTGTTGATCAAAAATGGAGAAGTCATTCATTCAGCGTCACACCATTTCATTGATGCGAACGAAATAGCATCAAAGTTAGCATGAGCAAAATGAAAAGATATATTTTCCTCGGTGCAATCGCAGCGGCGCTTCTTGCCCTCATCCTCAAACCTATATTATCGGGTGAATCCACTAATGTAGAGGAAAATATTATTCCCGCAACTTTTTCTTTCAGGGATAATCTGGCTACTAAATGGGATGAACGCATCACATTGGATGTTTTGATCAATGACCCGGAAATTGCGAAGTTGGAATTGATCTATAACGATAGTGTGTTTAAAACCTGGGAAACACCGAAAGGAACGATTCGCTTCCCTTTCAATGCGGGCTTTTACGGTTTGGGAACCCGTACTTTGCGATTACTTTCAACTCTTAAGAATGGGGAGACCTTTATGGATGAGCGCATGGTCAGGGTACTTTCAGATGTAATACCTGAAATTTGGATCGCTTCTCCCGAGCAGGCTTTTCCTCATGATCCGACAAGTTTCACTCAAGGACTGGAATTTGATGGCGATCAGTTATATGAAGGTACTGGTCAGCGAGGTCAAAGCATGGTAGCACAAGTAGATCTGAATACGGGAAGGATTCAAAAGAAAATGGGATTGGACGCGACCTGTTTCGGAGAAGGTATAACCATTCTTGGAGAAGAGCTTTTTCAGTTGACTTGGCAAGAGAAAAGGTGTTTTGTCTACGATAAAAAGACATTGCAGCTCAAGCGTGAGATGAACTATGCGGGCGAAGGCTGGGGATTGTGCAATGATGGCACATCATTGATTATGTCAGATGGTTCCGAGAGAATTACTTTTCGTGACCCGAAGACCTTTGAGATCCAGCGGACGATCGAGGTATACACACATCAAGGGCCTGTAACAAGTTTGAACGAGTTGGAATACAAGGATGACTTGATCTATGCGAATGTTTGGATGACAAACAAGCTGGCCGTAATCGACCCCAGGAATGGCAAGGTGCTAGCCGAGATCGATGCTACAAGCCTTGTTAAAGAGGGCAAGGGTAAAGGTGACGTTTTAAACGGTATTGCATTCAGAGGAACAGATGCATATCTTACGGGTAAAAACTGGATTAAATTGTTCCGTGTGAAATTTACCAAACCGGGAGGTGTTTAAGAAAGAGGCTGAATGGCGCCCTGTTCAACTTTATAAACTTTTCCGGGAAATCTTTCAACCATTCGCATGTCATGTGTGGCCATGATCACCGCTGATCTT
Source organism: Crocinitomicaceae bacterium (assembly GCA_044340465.1). Classification (GTDB taxonomy): domain Bacteria; phylum Bacteroidota; class Bacteroidia; order Flavobacteriales_D; family Crocinitomicaceae; genus M0103. The sequence continues at coordinate 2,703 of JBIITO010000053.1, forward strand.
TCTTCTCGAGCGACAGCCAGAAGTAGACGCATGATTTCTTCCGATGTTTCAGGGTCAAGATTACCTGTAGGTTCATCTGCGAGGATAAGCGCTGGTTTATTCAGAAGAGCACGCGCAATGGAAACCCGCTGCTGTTCTCCACCCGAAAGCTGGTGAGGCATCGCGTGTATCTTTGATTCTACTCCAACAAGCTGTAAAACTTCTTTCACCCTCTTTTCCATTAACTCTTTATCCTTCCAACCCGTTGCGCCCAACACGAATATCAGGTTGTCGAAAACGGTTCTGTCTTGCAGGAGTTGGAAGTCCTGAAATACAATACCGATCTTTCTGCGCAACATAGGAATATCCTTTTTGCGTAATTTATTCAGATCGAAACCGGCAATTTCACCCGTCCCTTCTTTCAATGGCAATTCTGCATAGATGGTTTTCAGCAAACTTGATTTGCCACTTCCGGTACGACCGATCAGATAAATGAATTCTGTTTCGTTCAACTGAAGGTCAACGTTTTTTAAGATCGTAGAGGCCTGTTGATCGATTCGCGCTCCCGAAAGGTGTATGACTTTGCTCACAACTTAATATTTAGCATTGTAAAGGTCACAAAATGTTGTTCATCAGCGAGCACCTTAATGTAATTATCTTAACAGATTTCGGTTTAAAACTTTTGAATACATACGGGATGAGGGGGAATACCCGATTTAACTTTACCTGTTTAAAAGTAGTTTGATATGAAGTGCGCATTCGCGATCATCTTGTTCTTTCTGACACTGACATCGGTTGCTCAGACCTCCGAAAAATACAATAGTCCGTATGCAGATTTTTACAGAGGTGAAGAGCTGTTCCAGAAACAGCAATATGCTGCTGCCCGCATAGAATTCGGAAGGTTTATAGATCAATATCAGCAGTCGGATGATCCAATGTACATGAAAGCATTGTTCTACGAGGGGCTTTCTGCTCTTGAACTATTCAATAATGATGCCGTTTCCTTGCTGACAAATTTTAATCGTAATTATCCTGAAAGCATCTATAAGAATCAGATTGCGTTCAAACTCGGGCGATATTTCTATCAGAAAAAGGATTTTTCTGAAGCCTTGGTTTGGTTTAATAAGCTGCGTGCTCAAGACGTGGAGCAAGAAGACAGGGATGAATACCTGTTCAAACTGGGGTATACAAATTTTCAGGAAAAACATTATACCGAGGCCCGCAGTGCCTTTCATGATGTCAAGGATGGAAGTTCTCCATATGCAGCACCTGGTTTATATTATTTCAGCCATATTGCTTACATGGATAAATCTTATCAGATTGCATTGGACGGTTTCCTTAAATTGCAATCCTCTGAAAGTTTTGGTCGCATGGCGCCGTATTACATCTCGCAGATCTATTATCTGCAAGGTAAATACAAAGAGGTGACGGAATACGCCCCCACGATCCTAGATACAGCTAATGTTTTTAACAAGAACGACATGAATCATCTGATTGGGGATGCATTCTATCGAATCTCAAAGTTTGATGAGGCAGTACCTTATCTCCAGGAATACTATGAGAAGGCCAATACGACAAGAGAAGATGAATACGCTCTTGGTTATGCCTATTATCGCAGCGGTCAGTATGAAAAGGCGATCAAATTGTTCGACAAGGTATCACGCGAAAAAGACAGTTTGGGTCAAACGGCTTACTATCACGCCGGTGAGTGTTATCTCAAGTTAAACAAACTGGTGCCTGCTCGTTCAGCTTTTGAAGCAGCAGCAAAAACACAGGGAGATCCTGTATTGCAGGAAGATGCACAGTATAATTATGCGGTGTTATCCTATAAACTCGATATCAATCCTTATGACGAAGCAGTAATCGCCCTTGAAGACTATCTCAGAAAGTACCCGAATTCACTTCGTAAGAGCGATGTAAATCAATATCTGGTGAACGTATACACCACCACGAACAATTATGAAAAGGCACTTGCAAGTTTGGACAAGATTCCGCAGAAAGACACCAAACTAAAGGCCGCTTACCAACTTGTGGCGTTCAATCAGGGAGTAAAATTTTTTCAGGAAGCCAATTACACGAAAGCATTGAATTCATTTGAGTTATCAGAAAAGTATCCGATGGATCCTGAGATCACCGTGAAGAACAAATTCTGGTCAGCCGACGCCTATTTCCGAAACGGCAAAACGGATCCTGCTATTAAGCTTTTCAAGGAGGTAGTGGCCCTTCCACTCGCCGGTGAACTTAAAGCAGATGCGTATTATAATCTTGGATACGCCTACTTGAAAAAACAAGAGGTGGATCTTTCGATAGAGGCTTTCAGGATGTATGTTCAGTCACCGGTAAAGAACAAAAGCAAACTGGCCGATGGATTCATGCGCGCGGCGGATGGGTATTACATGACCAAACAGAATGAGAATGCAATCCGGCACTATCAGTCTGCCTTGGATCTTCATGCCGGATTTGAGGATCAAGCGCTCTATTATATGGCCAAAACCTATGGTTTTTCAGATAAGACACAAGAAAAGATCACCCGTTTGCTCGATATTGTAAATAATTACCCAACATCAAGATATGTTCTGCAGTCAGTATATGAAGTGGCGATTAGCTACAAGGCTATTTCCGAGTTAGATAAAGCCAAGCGTTATTTTGAACAAGTGGTAACAGATTATCCAAATTCGGACTTGGTTGTTTCTTCTAAGATCGAGATAGCAGATATTTACTACAAAAAATGGGAATACGCCAAGGCAGAGAATGATTATAAATCAATATTGTCTGCTTACGGTGAGGATCGAAAGGTCTGCGAAAAGGCGGTGCGTGGATTGGTAGATGTGTACGCAGCACTAAAGCAGCCTGAAAAAGCTACCGACCTTGCTTCTCAGTATGCCTGTGCGAATATCAGTACAGAGGAGCAAGAAGGGCTCTTCTATTCTCCTGCCATCGAGGCTTATCGCGACAGTTCCTTCTCTACAGCAATCCCATTATTCGAGAAATATGTGGAGAAGTTTCCTTCCGGGCGTTATCGTGTAGATGCATTGTATTATTTGGCCGAATCCTACTTTGCGACCGCACAAAAAGATAAGGCTATGGAATACTACCGCAAATTGCTTGAGCTTTCCAATAACTCTTATACCGAGTTCGCTGCTTCAAGAGCCTCTCAATATTTTTATAACAAAGGTGATTTTGAGGCATCCATTCCTTTTTACGAGCGGTTGGAAACGACGAGTTCGAAACCAGCGGTTATCTTCAATGCCAAGCTGGGCTTGATGCGTTCGAATTTCAAAATTGAGAACTGGACTAACGCAGCGCAATACGCTAATCAGGTACTTAAAAGTTCGCAAGTCACAAATACAACACGTTTGGAAGCTGAATATGCCAATGGTATGTCGAACTTTTATCTGAATAATTTCGATCTGGCTCGCACTTCACTCGAATGGGTAATCAAAAACACCACTACAGCCTGGGCAGCAGAGGCAAAATATTCATTAGCCGAGGCAGCGTTCAAAATGCAGCAACTTGATCAAGCGGATGCTGAGATTCGTGGACTTCTAAAAATGAAGCCCACTTACAATTATTGGATAGCAAAAGCATTGATCCTTCAGGCGCGTGTATTGATCGGTAAAGACGATCTTTTTCAAGCCGAACAGACCTTAAAATCGGTGATCGACAATTATCCGGATAAGGAGGACGGTATCATTTCAGAGGCGAATGAATTGTGGGATGAATTGATGCAACTTAAGAATCCACCGAAAACGGTTGTTAAGGAACAAGAAAATGTTATTGAAGTTAAAGAAGGAGGCAATTGATCATGAGAACATATAACAAAGCATTCCTTTTTTCAGTGATGATGTTCATGACGTCACTGGTACAAGGACAAGATATTGTTCAGCTTCCCGGAGTTGGGAACAGAACTATTGAACCAGCATATCGAATGACCGAAAGTCCAAGGATCATAGACACGATAATCTCTTCAAATGTCGTTGAATATCCACTCATGGCTATTCAGCGCTCAACGAAAGTAGAGGTAGCACCGATTGATCCGGCAACGATCAAAACGGAGGCGCTGCTGGATCAGCTATATCATACCTACGTAAAGTTTGGATTAGGCACGGAGTTAATGCCCCTTGGCGAGATCTATTTTGATTCTAAGCGTTCCAGAAAATTTGTTTATGGCGCCCATGTCAAACACTTGAGCTCGCTCGGAAATTTTGAGGGATATCCTCCTGCACAATTTGATAGAACACGTGTTGGATTGTATGGAAATCTAAATGAAACGAAATACACACTTAACTCAGAGTTGCATTACAATAATCAGGGATTCCATTACTATGGAAGGAAGCTGGAGGCGCCCTTAACAACTGATTCTATCGACAAGCGCTCAATAGCACAGCGTTTTCAAGATCTTGGCGGTTCGTTTATGTTCAAATCACACAAGAAGGACAGTGCTTCGTATAATTACAGACTTGGTGTGAGCTACAACAATTTCAGCTCTATGAAACCGACCATCGACACACTTTCTGACTGGCGTGTTCGTGAGAACAATTTTGCATTTATGTCTGGGCTCAAATATCGGGGAGATAAAGAGATCTACAATATAGATCTCAATATTAGCTATAACGGATACGCCTATGGCAATCCCGGGTATAGTGCAACTTCCGCCCTGGATACTGGAATCGTTCGTAACAACACAGTTATAAATTTAAAGCCTTCCATTTCTACATACCTCAAGAATAATCGATTCCGAGCGCAGATAGGAGCTGATCTTGCCCTTGATATTGCTGATCAGACAAGGTTCCGAGCTTATCCGGTTGCAGAGATCAAATACTCCATGTTCAATGATATTTTTATTCCTTATGTTGGAGTTCGAGGAGGTTTAAATCAGGTGACGTATCGATCACTTGCCGCTGAGAATGAATTCATGCTCACCAACGTCCAATTACGCAATGAGAACAAGGTCATTGATCTTTATGGTGGAATCAAGGGAACACTAAGTAAACGTATGAGTTTTAATTTGAGTGCAAGTTTTGCAAGGATACAAGACAAGGCATTTTTCCTTTCAGACACGATCTACTCATCTCGTAACAAGTTCGGACTGGTATACGACACACTTAATATAGCTACTATCGAAGGAGCCCTTTCTTACCAGTTACGTGAAAAACTGAAAATAGATGCTATTGGTAAATTCTATTCCTATGAATTGAATAACATAGAATATGCCTGGAATCTTCCTGTATGGGAGGTTACCACTCGCGGAAGTTATAATCTGTTCGATAAATTCCTTGTGAATCTGGATCTGCATGTGGAAGGTGGAAGAAAAGCACAATATTATGAGGATTCCGTCTTGCAGGTCGGACAAGCACCCGTTACACAAGTAAAGCAGATGGATCTTGGGCTGATCGCAGATGTCAACCTTGGATTGGAATACCGCTACAACAAACGTATTTCAGCTTTTATACAGTTGAATAACCTCGCTTCTCAACGTTATATGCGCTGGTACAACTATCCGGTACAGATGTTTCAGTTCATGGGTGGGGTAACGGCGCGTTTCTAGATACTAGTCAAACAGTATTTCTGGAAACGTTAATCTTCTGTGTCACTTGTTATTTTCCTTCGGAAAATAACGTCGTTGACGAATAAAAATCAGAATGACTCCAACGGAAATGGACGCATCAGCTAAGTTCCAGATAGCAGGGAAAACTTCGCGCCCTCCAATAACGGGCATCCATTCAGGCCAGAAAGCCTGAAATTTGAACATATCGACAACATTTCCAAGTAAGAAACCAGTATGTCTCGTCTCGATCTCCCCAAAGATCCCACAATCCGTTTTAATTCCGGAGCCTTCAAGATGATTGAATCCCATACATGGGTCGTAAGGAAAGATGAAATCATAAAACATAGAGTCGATGAGGTTCCCTGTTGCACCGGAAAGGATTAATCCAATAACAATCAGAAATTCGAGCCGCACACCTTTTCTCGCTTGCCGAATAAGGTAAATGGTCAATCCGGTAATGGCAATAATTCTGAAAATACTCAGCGCCAACTTATGCCAAATTTTATTCCCGAAAGTGGTTCCGAAAGCCATGCCTTGGTTTTCAAGATATTCCAGAAAGAACCAATTACCAATCAAAGGTACACTTTCACCTGGTGAGAAATGTGTTTTAATATAGATCTTGATCGCTTGGTCTAAAACCAAAACGAGGGCTACAACAGCCCCCACAACAATTGACTTTTTGTTGAAAACCTTATTTGTTTTGTGCATTCTTAGCATCGATGCTCATGGTGGCATGAGGAACAAGTTTTAATCGTTCTTTTGGTATCAGTTTTCCTGTAACTCGGCAGATTCCGTATGTTTTATTCTCAATCCGGACCAATGCAGCCTGGAGGCTCTGAATGAACTTCTCTTGTCTTGCTGCCAATTGAGCAACCTCTTCTCTGGAAAGCGTTTCACTTCCATCTTCCATCATATTGAAAGTTCGACCGGTATCGTCTGTTCCGTGATCATCATTGTGAGATAGAGAACCGATTAACAGGGAGTAATCTTCCTGCGCTTCTTTCAATTTTTGCTGTATTAACTCTTTAAATTCGAGTAGTTCAGCATCTGAGTATCTTGTTTTTTCCTGTGACATGTGAATCAAGTAATCTAACTTACTGCCGCAACAGCAATCATTTCATCCGCGCAAATATATAGGATAAAATGAATATCAACTTTGAAAATACTCTGGAAGCAATAAAATTTTCAAGCACTGCGCTTCTTAAGCCCATGTGAGACACTTTTCAGTATCTTCGTCTCATGGTAAAGTTGTTCACAGGAAATAGGGCGTTCGTGTTGCTTTTGTTACCTCTTTTTGTGTTCGGCTACCTCTATCTCAACATTTTTTCCGGTAATCATTATGAAGTAGAAGCCATCAATATGGGTTTCTGGGGTTCTGCTGTTTCGCTCAGTAGCAGTACCGCAATGATGCTGTCTGGATTGCTGATAATCGTAAATGCAATAGCTATTAATCTTATTTACAATGCGAATGAATTCTACGAACGGAACAGTTACATCTCTTCCCTGTTGTATGTTGTGTTCATGAGTTTTTACCATTCATTTTACAGTATTGACGGACTATTGCTTGCTCATACGGCACTTATTCTAATGATCTTTCAATTCTTTCGACTACGCCAGAATGAAGATGGGAGAGCGGCTGTTTTCAACGGGTCTTTTTTTGCAGGATTGGCAGCTACCTTTCACCCACCGATGGTTGGGCTTCTACCTTTCATTTTTGTGATGATCTGGACACTGCGCCCCTTCCTGTTGAGAGAAACACTTCTTTCCCTCGCCGGATTTGCTATTCCCCTCATATATGCCAACAGCTATTTCTGGTATACAGGACAAGAACTGGAGCTTAATATACTCCAAAAAGTGAGTGATTTTTACAAAGAACAGACCGATTTCTTCGTTACCTCTGGCCTGTTTGTCTTTCTTCTCGTTCTTAGTACAGTCAGTATCCGAATTAAAATGCAAAAATCCAGTATTCGTTTAAAAAAACTGGTGAACATGCTTTGGTTACTCATGGCGGTTGGGTTCATTTACGGGATGATCGATTTTATATTTTTTGATCAGATCGAGCGTTTTAGCTTTCTGATGGTTCCACTCGCCTTCTTTCTGTCATTCTCCTTTACTCATAAAAAGCTTTCCGGCGCAGCGTCCGTGCTCTTCTATCTTACCTTTCTCTATTCGTTGATTAATTTTTTCTTTTGACGAAAGTCAATCCCCTTTTATTGTCTAATTTTGAGCTGGATTTCGGCCTTGAAGGCCACACAAGAATTACCTGATATGAAATTTGGAGTTGTAACTTTTCCGGGATCAAACTGCGATGAAGACATGGTGTATGTTCTACAGGATATGCTGGGACAAAAAGTAGAACGTCTTTGGCACAAGGACACGGATCTGAAAGGTGTTGATTTTGTGGTTCTTCCTGGTGGATTTTCCTATGGAGACTACTTGCGTTCAGGAGCTATCGCCAAATTATCACCTATTATGGGAGAAGTAATTAAACACGCTCATGCCGGCGGATACGTGCTCGGTGTGTGTAATGGGTTTCAGATCCTAACCGAATCTGGTTTGCTCGAGGGTGCACTTCTGCACAATAATAACCAGAAATTCATCTGCAAAAATGTGTTTTTGAAAGCTTCATCAAAAAGCGCTGCGATCACCAAAGGCTTGTCAGAAGAGCGCACATATAAAATTCCAATTGCGCATGGTGAGGGACGTTTCTATGCCGCTGAAGACACCATTAAGAGCATCGTAGATAATGATCAGATCATCTTTAAGTATAGTTCTGAAGATGGTTCAGTCTCTGATGAGTCAAATCCTAACGGGACTCTTTTGAACATTGCCGGAATTACCAATAGAACGAAAAATGTATTTGGTATGATGCCGCATCCTGAGCGAGCAGCGGACAGACATTTGGCAAACGAGGACGGTAAACTTGTCTTCGAATCATTATTGAAATATTGCTAAGCTCGAAAAGATGAGGGTATTGTTATTGGGTTCGGGCGGAAGAGAACATGCGTTGGCATGGAAAATAGCCCAAAGTTCCATGTTGGAGGAATTGTTTATTGCTCCGGGAAATGCCGGTACGAGGAACCATGGGAAAAATGTGATTCTTGACCCAACTGATTTTGTTTCAGTCAAAGATTTTGTGCTCGAAAATGAAATTAATCTAGTTGTTGTTGGACCAGAAGAGCCATTGGTGAAAGGAATTCATGATTACTTCCTAGCAACAGAGGAGATTAGTCATGTGCCTGTCATAGGGCCACAACAGCAAGCTGCCCAGCTGGAGGGTAGTAAGGATTTTGCCAAACAATTTATGTTCCGTCATGGTATACCAACAGCAAAATACGCTACGTTCACCAAGGCCACATTAAACGAAGGGTATTTATTCCTGGAATCAATGAAACCTCCTTATGTCCTAAAGGCAGATGGATTGGCGGCCGGCAAAGGTGTTCTTATTCTGGATGACCTTGCCGAAGCAAAAAAAGAGCTCAAATCTATGCTGGCGGATGCCAAGTTTGGTGATGCTAGTGCGCGCGTGGTGATCGAACAGTTCTTGAAAGGGATTGAACTTTCTGTTTTTGTGTTAACGGATGGAACCTCCTACAAAATATTGCCTGAAGCCAAAGATTACAAACGTATCGGTGAGAGTGACACCGGCCTGAATACAGGTGGCATGGGCGCGATATCACCGGTTCCTTTTGCGGACACAACCTTTCTTGATAAGATCGAAAATCAGATTATTATACCAACGGTCAAAGGATTGAGAAATGATGGAATTCCTTACAAAGGATTCATTTTCTTTGGGTTGATCAATGTGAAGGGCGAGCCATTTGTGATCGAATATAATTGTCGCATGGGAGATCCTGAAACTGAGGTAGTCATTCCACGATTGAAATCTGATATTCTTGATCTTTTTGAGGGAGTGGCATCAAACACCTTGTCTGAAAGAGACATCCAATTCGTTGAAAAATCTGCAGCCACGGTGATGATGGTGTCAGGTGGTTACCCGGAAGATTATCAAAAGGGCAAACAAATCTTTGGATTGAATGGAATTACAGAAAGTCTTGTGTTTCATGCGGGAACATCTTCTGACGGTCCCGCAGTACTTACTGCAGGCGGACGTGTGCTCGCAGTTACCTCTTATGGAAAGAATCTAGAAGTAGCATTGGGCCGCTCATACGAGGCGATAAAAAAGATCGAGTTTGAAGACGCTTATTTTCGCAAAGACATCGGATTTGATGTGCCACAATCCTGAAAATTAATATCTTTCTTTCGAAATAACGTAAATGGATCCTTCCATATCCTACAGTATTATCCTTCTTTCTTTGGTGTTTTGCGCCTTCTTCTCAGCAATGGAGATCGCTTTCCTGTCTTCGAATCGTTTACGAATTGAATTGGAAAGAAACAAGGGAACTATGAATAGTAAAGTGGTCGATCTGTTTTACCGAAAGGATGCCTTCTTTATTGCGCTCTTACTCCTGGGAAATAACGTAGCGCTGGTTTTATTTGGAATTTGTTCTGCTGAAATCCTGTCTCCCGTTATATGTGGATGGGGCATACATAGTGAATTTCTCATCCTTTTGATTCAGACACTTCTTTCCACCTTGCTCGTTTTATCTGTTGCCGAATTCTTGCCGAAAGCATTGGTGCAACTCAATCCAAATGGATTTTTACGAGTGGCGACCTTGCCTATGCTGATTGTTTACATTATTTTGTATCTCCCAACTCAATTGATCATGTTGATCAGCAGTTTTTTCCTCAAACTTCTCAAATCAAGTGGAGAAAGTACCTCGAAGGTTTTTACAAAAGTAGATCTCGAACATTTTGTTCATGACCTTTCGAATCGACTGAATGAAGAGGAGGATTTTGGAAAGGAAATGCAGATCCTCAGAAATGCACTTGACTTCTCCAATATCAAAGCGCGCGACTGTATGGTTCCTCGTCCGGAGATCATTGCTGTTGACGTGGAGGAAGACATTGATTTTCTTCGTAAGCAATTTATAGATACGGGATTATCAAAGATTCTCGTTTACCGTGAATCTATCGATAACATCATCGGGTACGTTCATTCGTTTGAAATGTTTAAAAAACCGGCCTCTATAAAACAGATCCTATTGCCCATAGCGTTTGTCCCTTCCGCTATAGCGGGGAAGGAATTACTGGAGTTGTTCAATAAACAATCAGGAAATATTGCCGTTGTGGTGGATGAATATGGGGGCACGGCTGGTGTCGTTACGATAGAGGATGTAATGGAAGAGATCTTCGGAGAAATAGAGGATGAACATGATGCGGAAGATCTTCTTGAGGAACAAACAGGGGACAACGAATACCGTTTTTCTGCCCGAATGGAGATAGATTATTTGAATGAAAAATATCACCTTAGACTTCCTGAGTCAGAGGAATACGATACTCTTGGAGGGCTGATCATTCATGAACTCGAATCTATTCCGGAATCCGGAGACTCGCTTGATTTGGGAGAACAAATGCTGGTTATTGAAGAGGTGACTGACCGCAGGATAGAGGTAGTTCGAATCATTGTGCATTAAGGCGCAAATGAAACGTTTGTTATTCTTTCTTATGCTTTATGGGGGGTGTATTCATGCGCAGGGCACCTCCCATAGAATAAAACTTCCCGCTCAATTAAATGAGATCTCAGGGTTGGCCGTTTTTAATGATTCCCTTCTTATTGCCATCAATGACAGCGGAAATACGCCGGACATTTATTTTTTCGATTCGAGAGGTAAAATCGTTAAAAAGACACGGATCACAGAAACGCTAAATAGAGATTGGGAAGATTTGACTATGGATGATCAAGGGAATATCTATGTGGCTGATGTAGGGAATAATTTGAATGACAGAACAGACCTTCATTTTCTGATGGTCAATGCGCTTCAGGCTTTTGAAAAGGATTCTGTGCGCGCAAAGGCTATCTGGTTTTCCTATCCTGACCAAAAGGGTTTCCCTACGGGTAATAAAGAATGGAAATTCAATTGCGAAGCTGTTTTCTGGGCTTCTGATTCCTTGTATCTCTTGACCAAGAATGAATCTAAAGAGCCCAAAGACGAAAAGAACTGGAATCGGAATCCTTCTCTCTATGTCATCCCGGCGTCTCCGGGGATTTATGTTGCAGAGAAAACAGACTGGAGAAGTAAGGAACTATTTAAGGTGAAGGACAGCGGCATAAGCGACCTAATCACATCATCGGTTGTGAGAGATAAAAAGTGGTATGTATTGACGTATCGCCATTTGTATATTTCCACCTGGTCAACAAGTTCTTCCCAAAGGCAATTACTTTATCACAACAAGTTCTCTAAGTTGAAACAAAGAGAAGCGATCACAGTTGACAGGAACGGTACGATCTACATCGGAGCTGAAAAACATAAATTACTTGGTGGACCTTATTTGTATATTCGTAAACCATGAAATTGGAGTTAAATGCTTTTGATGCAGTCATTTTTGACATGGATGGTGTGCTTATCGATTCGGAGCCATTATGGAAGATCGCTATGGAGGCCGTGTTTTACGAAGTTGGTTCTAAGCTGACCAAAACTGATTTTCAGAAAACAGTCGGATTAAGAATCGATGAGGTTGTCCGCTTCTGGCATCAGCATGAAGGCTGGACGGGTATAACTCCTGAAAAGATCGAACGCGATATTGTTGAGCGAATGCGTTCACTTATTCAGGAACAGGGTAAACCCCTTGAAGGCGTGCCGGAGATGCTGAAATTTTTGTCAGATAAAGGAAAGAAGGTAGGTTTAGCTACTTCTTCCTATGCGGTACTCATCGAAACGGTGCTGGATGTGTTGAAGCTGAAGTCGTTTTTTGACTTCACTCATTCCGCAGAACACGAAGCATTCGGTAAGCCTCACCCTGCGGTTTACCTCACCGCTGCTGAGAAATTGGGAGTTTTGCCGTCGAATTGCCTTGTGATCGAGGACTCGCTCAATGGAATTATTTCAGCTAAAGCTGCACGTATGAAAGTAGTTTGCATTCCGGAAAAGACACATCACACAGAACCGAAATTGATCCTTGCCGACCATCAGTTCAACAGTATGACAGAGCTGCTAACGTCTTTTATTTAGTCGCTCCTTAAAAACCAAATAACCATCTGTTTTACAATAATATATGTTAATAATTGTTTGCTATTTGTAGTCTAAAATTGCAAGAAAACA
>JBIITO010000147.1:0-4628 GCA_044340465.1 Crocinitomicaceae bacterium
ACTTCACTGTTGTTGAAGCCGGTAAACATCATAAAAAAGGGGATGTTATCACTGAAGATCTGATGCACGAATTTCAGCATGCAGTTGAGAAAGGTCACATTAAGGATGGAATTATTACTCTTCACGACGGAAGTAAAGCCAAAGTCAACAAAAAGGCTGACGAGCACATGATACTTATCGTTAAGAAGGATGGTAAGTCGCATAAAGTTGGCGATAAGATCGAAGGTAAAGAAGCGTGTGACCTCTACTACGAAGCGATTAACAGCGGTCAGTCAGGAAGAATAATTTATGGTGCCAATTTGAAGCAAAACGAATATGGTCCTCAGCAATATGGTCAGTTCTTCTTCTTTATTACAGGGTTCCATGGGTTTCACGTATTTTCAGGGGTGGTCATCAATATCATCATCTTGTTAGGTGTTATTACCGGAACGTACCACAAGCGAGGACATTATGAAATGGTTGAGAAGACAGGTTTGTACTGGCACTTCGTAGACCTTGTTTGGGTATTCGTATTCACATTCTTCTATCTCATATAATTAAAATTTAATCCGATCATCATGGAAAGAGACGATATCATAGAATACTCTTTAAATCACGATGCTAGTGGTAATGTAGTGCCATTGCATGATGAAGAAGCAGGAAAGAAGATCCGTAAGAAAATTTGGATGGTAACTCTTCTTTTGACTATTATCACAGTGGTAGAAGTGGGAATGGGTGCATATATTAAGCAAGGGACGTCTATTTGGCCGATTGTAAAATGGTCATTTGTTGTTATGACCATAGTGAAGGCGGCTTATATCGTCTTGGTTTTCATGCATCTTGGCGATGAGAAAAAATCTTTGAAATACGTTATTTTGGTGCCATACATTCTTTTTATTCTTTATCTGATATTTATCGCACTTACTGAAGCGTTGGCAGTAGGAGATTCCTGGTTTACCTACGGTTAAGCTATGGCGAAGAAAAATTTAGCCGGACGAATTAAAGTAGTTTTAGCATTCTTACTTGTATTCGGTCCGGCTTTTTTATTGGTGTTTATTTCAACCCGTGGATGTGACCATAAGTTCAAAGAACTTGATGATTATGGTAAAGCGGTGGATTATCAGATTACTGATGCCCGCGGTAAGGAATATCATGCAAAAGATTTTCAGGGGGATGTTGTTCTTATTACAACTCTTCAACCAAGTTGCCCCGGAAAATGCGCCGTTTCCTTCTGGCATCTCAACCAGCTCATCTATCAACATATTCGAAAAAATAAGCGAAAAAAGATGAAGCAAGTTCGCATCATTTCTTTTGTCACTGATGGCCATGGAAAGGATGTAAAAGATTTAACGGTCATAAAACAGGCATTACAGGATCAGGTGGAAGGATATGATCCAGATATTTGGATTCTTGCCAGTGGATCGTCTCGGGAGATCTATGATTTTAAACGCAATGGCGAAACCCTTTTGAAGAAAGGACCGAACTATTTTGGCGGAGAGGCCTATCAGGAATTATTACTTTTATTAGACAAAGAAAATCACCTTCGTATGGTGCTCTCCGGAAAAACAGAAGGTATGGTTCGCCGAATGAAAGAGCATATTGCGCTTCTCCAAAAACAGTACGACAAGGAACGTTCAAAAAAATTGGATTAATATGAGAATTCCTTTGATTTTTATTATTCTAGGGGTTCTGATGTCCTGTAGTTCGGATCAACAGAAAAAACATGTTCTACCTTTTGTAGGAAACTTCGATATCGAATACAAGTTAGTGGATGGGATTGAAGTTATAGATACTATCTATCCGAAGATTCCCTTTTTTCATTTCACAAATGAATTTGGAAAAGAGATTACTTCAACACAGTTGAAAGGAAAAGTTTGGATTGCGGATTTCTTCTTTACGAGTTGTCAGACGATTTGCCCGTTAATGACAACCAATTTGAAACGACTAAATCAATCTACGCAGGATTTGAAAGATGAGGTACAATTCATTTCATTTTCTATTGATCCAGATAGAGATACGCCACGAACCCTTATGAGATATAAGACCCATCACGGCATTAAATCGGCTAATTGGATCTTTTTAACGGGTGATGAAGAAAAAATTCACTTACTGGGTATCGAAAACTTTCAGATCTTCGCCGGTAGGGACGAAGAATCTCAAGGAGGATTTGCTCATTCCGGTGCATTCACGTTAGTTGATAAAGAGGGTTTTGTTAGAGGAGTATATTTGGGAACAGATTCCAAGCAAGTAGAACAATTAGAGAAGGACATACGTTTACTGTTAAAAGAAGAATATGGAATATCTGGATCAAAATAAGGCCAATAAACTCAAACGGATCATAATACTACTTTCAATTTTTTTGCCTCTTGCTGTGGCTGCGCTTTTTGGGATTAAGATCGAAGGAGTTGAGATTTTTAGATCGCTTCCGTCAGTGTATGCCATTATTAATGGCCTAACGGCAGTTTGTCTTGTGGCTGCCCTCGTAGCAATCAAAAGAAAAAATATCCCACTGCATTACAAGTGGATACGAGTAGCTCTGTTGTTGTCTCTTTTATTTCTTATCATGTACGTTTTGTATCATTTAACTTCCCCTACAACCTACTATGGAGATTCAAATGGCGACGGCAATGTTGATATTCTTGAAAATTCGAAAGTTGGAATGTGGTCTATGATCTATTACGTTCTCCTATTTTCTCACATTTTGTTGAGTATTGCTGTAGTGCCTTTGGTGCTATTCTCTTATCTTTATGCGCGCACGGGTCAGATCGAACGCCATCGTCATTGGGTGCGATTCGCTTTTCCAATATGGTTATATGTAGCGATATCAGGTGTAATAGTTTACTTATTCATTTCGCCTTACTATAAATAAGAAATCAAAATTGGACCTACTTATTCCGCTCGCTATATCCATTATTCATCTGGATATCACATAACAATTAAAGATCAGTACATTTTCTCCAGAGAAAATGTACTGATTTCAATATATTTGTTTGTTTCTAAGACTTTTTTAATAACTCGAGGGTAATAAAAAGTCTGGTTTTTTGAAATATAGTTTTATATTTATCTCACTTTTGTTGAGCGCTGTGCAAACATTTTAGTAGAACATTGAAATCTGATAACATATTGTTTAGATCCATGAAAGCCATAAGAATTTTAAGCTTATTGCTATTCACTAACCTATTATTGGTATTGAATAGTTTTGACGTCCGGAGTCAGGTAGTCATTAACGAAATTGCTGTAAAACCAAACCCCGGAAATGATCATTGCACTCAAAGTTTAAAGGATTGTTCTAATTTGGCTTGTGGAAGTGAATATATAGAGTTTTACAACAATTCTGATTGCGACGTAGATATTAGTTGTTATATATTTATAACGGAGTCTTTCGGTAGTTCCCAAAGAGATGGTTCATTTCGTTTTCCTTCCGGAACGGTTATTCCAGCCAGAGGGTTTATTTCAATTGGAGGTCCTAACAGTGGGGCAACTTTAACGTTAGAAAAATTTTGTTCTACAAATTACCTATTAACTCCAGACGACAGATGGTATTTAGAAAATGGCGATGCTTGGTGCGCTCTCTACAATAGTTCGGGTGATCTGCAAGATGCTGTTTTTTGGACTGCTGGCACGAATGAATCAGGAAATTGGCCAAACGATACTGATTTAGATGATACTCCAGTATTGATACCAAGTGGTTCTGCTTCTTCTTGTCCGATTGTCTCTTCTTTATCTAGACCCAATGCTACTGTGGGGACGAGTGCAAATGAAATTGAATATGCAGGTAGAGTTCCTTCGGAAGGAAAGGTATTAGAACGCTTAACAGATGGAGGTTTTTCTTGGGTAACTGATGCTAACGGTACTGTAAATGCTTGCAATGGTAATTGTGTGCTTGTTGGAGGTTCAACTGCTTCCAGCTCGCCGACAGTTTGTGCGAATCAAAGTATTGGAACAATAACACATTCCACTTCAGGTGTTACTTCTATTTCTGATGACGGAGTACCAGGGGCTAATGGACTGCCTCCCGGAGTTAGTGCTACATTCGCTGCAAATACCATTACTATTGAGGGAATATCCTCGGTGCCTGGTATCTACAACTATTCCATTCCATTAAATGGAACCTCTTGTCCAGGTAGTTCAGCTAAAGGTACCATCACCATTACCTCTGGTGTTTCTGCATCAAATAACGGACCCATTTGTGAAGGTGAAACCATCGAATTAAATACGATTTCTTCATTTTCCTATTTGTGGTCAGGTCCCAATGGTTTCACATCAATTGATCAAAATCCGGAAATTCCATCTGCATCTGCGGCAATGGCAGGAGTTTATACAGTTTCACTTGGTAGTTCGTGCGGCGCCAATACCGGTGTAACTGACAATTTTAATGATGGAGATTTCAGAGTGAATCCAGAATGGAAAGTTCAGCTTGGTGGATTTACCAACTCGAGTTTTAACCCTTACCTAAGGGGTGATAATTCAGCTATCGAAGATATTATTTCAACACCTAGTACACAAGCTTATGGGACCTGGCAGTTTGACTACAGATTCCAGACTACCTCAGCAGCAAATGATCAGTTTGTTGCATTTTTTATAATGAGTTCAAACGAGGGATTACGTAACAGTGATGGTTACTATGTATTTGTGAATGCAAGTGGTGA
>JBIITO010000148.1:0-4619 GCA_044340465.1 Crocinitomicaceae bacterium
CCGCCATGGGCTTTTTCCAGAGGTACAGCTACTTCGACTGTTGGTGTAGTAGATAATCCAAGATCGATCACATCTATTCCAAGACCAACAAGCGTCGAAATAACAAGATCGGAAATCATTTTTCCTGAAATTCGTGCGTCTCTTCCGATGACCACTTTTACGGAAGAACCATTATTACGATCTTTTAACCATGTTCCATATGCTGCGGCGAATTTTACCGCATCGACAGGTGTTAATCCTTCATTGACTTTGCCTCCAATGGTACCGCGTATTCCTGAAATTGATTTGATTAGTGTCATAGTAAGTTGAAAGTTAGGAGATACCCTTCGACCAGCTCAGGGTACGTAGTTTTGGTAATTATTTGGTGAAACCTATTTGTCCATTGGGCTTGAATTGTCTTTTCAGATCGATCATTTTTAAGCACGCTATGGCACATTCCACCCCTTTGTTTCCATGTTTACCACCCGAACGATCTATCGATTGTTGAATGTGATTATCGGTTAAAACACAGAAGGCAACGGGCTTGTTGTATTTCAGGGATACATCCTTGATTCCTTGAGTCGTGCCATCACATACAAAGTCAAAATGTTTTGTTTCACCCTGGATGACTGCGCCAATAGCGACAACACCATCAACATCTGTATATTCCAGGAAATACTGCGATGCAAGTGGCAACTCGAATGCCCCAGGAACAAATCGGACTTGAACGTTTTCTTCTTTCACACCTGCTTCCAAAAGTGCTTTTTTGGCTCCCTTCAGAAGATTCAACGTGATGGAATCATTCCACTCTGAAACAACAATGCCGACTTTAAAATCGGCACCGTTCGGAACAAAGTCCTTATTAAATTCAGATAAATTACGACCTTCTGTCGCCATCTTTATTTTGTTGTTTTGTTTGAAGCTCGCGCAATGTATTTCTCAATCGCTTTCTGGTTTCCGAAGCCAGAATAGTCATCACGTATTTTTGTGTAACATTCTGTCGCTTGTTCGAAATTTTTGTTTTTCTCAGCGCAAAGACCTGCTTTGAAAAGATACATTGGACTAGTCATTTCGTTCTCGTTAATACCAGCGGCCTCAAGATATAATTTGAATGCCTTTTCATAGTCTTTCATTTCACTATGGCAATCTCCTTGAAGACCAACCACCATAGCAGCAAGATAGGTGTCATTGGCATTAACATCTTTGAGAAGGTCAAGCGCTTTATTGAATTCACCTTTTGACATGTACTGACGTGCAAGGATGAACTGTGCATTTTCTCCTCCGATCTTACCATCGTATTTTTTTACAACCGGCTCCAATTCTTCGATCGCAAGATCAGTTGAATCCTTGGCAGCGTAGTTCAAACCAACCCAATAGGCATCTTTAGATTTTTCATTTGCAGGTTTCCAAATGAATTGACGGTAAGCTAAATATAAGATTACCAATCCTAATAGGCTACCTACAAGGTAAGTAATGACTTTAGTTTGTTTGTTGGATCGAACCTTGTTTTTAAAATCCTGAAAGGAAAAATTATCGAGCATTACTTTCTTTTTAGACGTGCAAAAATAGTTTTTTTTTTGAATCGACTATGATTAGTTTTTAACATGATATTGAGAATCATTTCACTGGAAAATAGTGAAAACGAATCTTTCAACTCCATCTTGAAAGCACTACTTTTGTTTCATGTTTCTCAAGGACCTTCAGCTCATTAATTTCAAGAATTACGAAGATGCGGAGGTCGAACTTTGTGCCAACGTCAATTCATTTGTAGGCCGCAATGGTTCAGGGAAAACGAACATTCTTGACGCTGTTTACTACCTGAGTTTTTGTAAGTCCTATTTGAATGTGATGGATCGCCAGAACATTCGTTTTGATCATGGATTCTTTGCAATTCAGGGAAATTGGGAAAAGGAAGGACAAAACGTGCATATTCATTGTGCAGTGAAGTCAGGGGCAAAAAAGGTGTTCAAGAGAAATAAGAAGGAATACGAAAAACTGGCGGATCACATTGGTCAGTTTCCTGTTGTGATGATTTCACCCTATGATCGTGATTTGATCTCTGAAGGAAGTGAGCTCCGTCGAAAATGGATGGATGGGATTCTTTCGCAATTCGACAGATGCTACCTCGATCAGGTGCAGCGATACGGGAAACTATTGGAGCAGCGAAATGCCTTATTGAAAAATATGCATGATCACCGGCTGTTCGACCGCGAATCGATGGAGGTGTGGGATGAACAATTAGTGGCACTCGGAACGGAGATCCATGCCCGAAGGAAAAGTTTTATTGATGAATTTGTGTCTGTTTTTCAGGAAAGGTATCACTACATTGGAGAGGTTTCGGAAGAAGTTGGGCTAGAGTACCGATCACAACTGAACGAATCCGATCTGGGAACCTTGCTTCGAGAAAATGAGCGAAAAGATCTGTACACGCAATATACCAATGCAGGGATTCACAAAGACGACCTTTTGTTTACGATAAAAGGATATCCGGTGAAGAAATTTGGATCTCAGGGACAACAGAAATCATTCATCATCGCATTGCGTCTGGCTCAATATGAGTGGTTGAAGCGTTATCTCGAAACCACGCCGGTACTTTTGTTGGATGATATTTTTGATAAATTGGATCAAGTCCGTGTACATAAATTGTTGCAATTGGTTTCGGATCATTACTTTGGTCAAGTGTTGGTGACAGATACGGACGAAGAACGCATGAGGCTGATATTTGATTCATCGGGTATCGAACACAAACTATTTCGGGTGGAACAGGGAAAAGTAAATGAATTAACAACGGAGATCGCTTAAGGATGGATGAGGTCAGAAGAACATCGAATGAAACGCCTTTGGGGCAAGTGATCAACAAGTTAATGAAAGCCTATCGTTTGGATGGGAAATTAAAAGAGCTTGATGTGTTGCAGGCCTGGCCTGAGATGATGGGGATAGCAGTAGCCAATCGAACAAAAGAGTTATTTATTAAAAATAAAGTACTTCATATTTACCTTGATTCTTCCGTCATGCGGGATGAATTGGTTCACGGAAAACAGATCATTATCCAACGCGTGAATGAGAAGGCGGGATTCGATATGATCACGGATATTTGGTTTTCTTAATGCGATTTGAAAATTTGAAAATTTGGTCGCTGCGCTATTTGAAGATATTAATCATCAAATCTCAAATCATCAAACTGACATAATTTAACACCTGATAAAACGCATTAAATCACTACTTTCGGGCTCTCATGTTCAAAAAGAGCTCTGTTTACGTTGTATTTATTCTGATCGTTTTCTGTGGAAAATTTTGGGCACAGGTGCAAGCCGTGTACGGGAAAAGTGATTACAATTTCTGGATCTCCTTTCCAGCTGACAGTGTTCTCAAAAGCAAACCGCCCATTCTTATTTTTCTTCATGGAAAAAGTTTGTCGGGTTCCGATCTCAACATGGTACGTCGTTATGGTGTGATTCATGAAATTGACAAGGGACGAAATTTTCCTGCGATTGTTGTGGCGCCTCAAGTACCTTATGGGAAATCCTGGGAGCCAAAGAAGATTAAGAAAATGCTGGAGTACGTGCAGAGTCAATATGCCACAGATTCAAACCGCGTATACGTGACCGGGATGAGTTTGGGAGCATATGGAACGCTGCAGTTTGCAGGTGCGTATCCGGAACTAGTAGCTGCGGCGGTTGCCTTGTGCGGTGGAGGAAATGTAAATGATGCTTATAATTTGTCGCAAGTACCGCTTTGGATCCAGCATGGAAATTGTGATAGCGCTGTACCCATTAGTGAGTCGGACAAGATCGTTAAATCGATCACCGAATGTGAGGGAGGCGATAAGCTGAAGTACACGGTGGTGGAAGGTGCCGGCCACGGAGATCTTGAAAAAGCCTTTCGAACAAATGAGATTTACGACTGGATGTTTCAGTATTCCAAAGCGGTAGATGCCGTTGTCGAACCGTCGAAGAAATAGCTATCCTTCCTTATGATGTGGTGGTAAGGTTCCTGGAATCTTGGTCACCCGATCATGCAACACAATGCTTCCCGTAACGCCCACATTTAGTGAAGAATTTCCGGGCAGTTTGATCACATAATGGCATTTTTCGAGAATTTCCGATGGCAATCCGTCATCTTCTGCTCCCAACAGATAAATAGCGCGTTTTGGATGGGAAAAGGCATGAAGCATCTCTGCGTCTTCAGTGAGCTCTACTCCCACAAGACGACAATCATGCGGAATGTTCTGAAGCAAATCTTCAAAGCTTCTGTAATGGAAGAGCGGAATCCGGGACCATGCTTTCACAACATCGGACGTTTGTTTTTTATACTTCTTCTCTACAGTAAAAATATAAGTGGCACCAAGCACATAAGCGGAGCGCCAAAGTGTCCCAATATTGTGTTCCGTTTTTCCACGGTAAACGCCAATCGCAAAATAGCCTTCGTGGTTCGTTGTCTTCACGATGTAAAGGTGGGGAATTAAAGTTAATTGCTGTGGAATTGCCGATAAGCTTTTTTCTTAGGATCTTTCTCATCTTTACAGAAAATTTGACATCATGGATTTTATCTCTCCCGAACTCGATCGCTATGTTTGTGATCATTCTGAAAATGAGCCGGAAGTATTGCGGCAACTGAATCGTAAAACGCACTTGTCGGTC
>JBIITO010000054.1:0-15120 GCA_044340465.1 Crocinitomicaceae bacterium
GTCAACCGATTGCGCGTCCCAAATGAATTTACGTGAAGTGGCAAAGGCAAAGTCTCTGACGTTCTCTGCTTTGAAAGTCCATGTCTTGTAAGATTTCTCTTTGTTCTGTTCTTTCTTTTCGGCTTCACTTTGCGTAACGATCAAAACAGGTGAGTTTGCCGTTCGCGCTTGCTCAAATCGTTTTTTCTGCTCCACTGTAAGGACAGCACTTCCATTTTGAAGCTCACCCGTTGCGCCTACAATATGATCAGATGGAACGGTGATGGAAACCTCGTAATCGCCGAAAGGCAAGGCAAATTCACCTCGACCAAGGAATTGCTTGTTCTGCCAGCCTTCCACATCATTGTAGACACACATTCTCGGGAAGTACTGTGCAATTGTGTACAAGTAATTCTGGTCTTTTTCGAAATATTCATAACCTGATCTGCCTCCCACTGCCATACGGTCGTTGATATTGTACCACCATTTAACTTTGAAAGAAATACTTGATTTTGGTAGAAGAGGTTTGTCCAGATCGATGCGCAACATCGTTTTGTTAATCGCATAGCGCATTTTTTGTCCTGATACAGCAGTCACAGATTCGACCTTAAATCCACCGTCATAATAGAAGAGTTTCTTTTTTACGTCTCCAATGGATTTGAAATCCTCCATTTTCTCAACCTCGATCAGCTTTGAATCGGAATTCTGGGCATATAAATTCTGATCGAGCTGCAACCAAAGGTACTCGAGCTTATCAGGTGAATTGTTGGTGTATGTAATTGTTTCTTCTCCAGTAAGTTTCTGTGTCTCATCATCGATACGGATCGACATTTTGTAATCCGCTTTTTGCTGATAATAATTATGTCCCGGAGCCCCTGCCGCTGTGCGGTATTCATTCGGAGTGGGCAATTCCTGGTCAAGTTGGGCAAATTTAGACTGTGCAGAAAAGGAAAAAGGAAGTGCAGCAAGTCCGCAGATAATAAGTTTTTTCATGGTCTCAGTTCAGATCTATGAATTGTTTTTGATTGTTTTGAAGGAATACAAACGTAGATTTTTTTTCTCGGAAAAGAAAGGTAAGCTTGTTTTGTTGTTCTGCGTGGGCATCCATTAACAAATTAAAGGTGATTCCGAAGGTAGCTGAAATAGGATGATTTACAGCAGCGTGCAAAAAGAAACGAATGGTTCCGGTGCGCTCTTCTTCAAAACCGTCCAGTGAAAATCGGATGAATTCAACGCCATCCATGGTGGAGTTTTGCCCAAAGGGATCGAGGTCCACGAAAAAGTGACTATTTAGTTCATTGTTTATAGCTACATAGGAAGAAGAGTCCTTCAATGCTTTGGCTAAATCCTCACTAATAACATTTCTTTGTTGAAGATAACGCTCCAGATCGTGAGCAGTGGCAGAGATCGTCGCTTCTAGTCGACCTTGCTTGTCCTTATATTCCAACTCTGCAAAAGCGAAAAAGGATTCATGCGCTTGTGAGAAAAAGGAAAGAAATAGGAAAACGAGTAAAAAATTACATTTCATAAGCCATACAGAAAGCTCTAATTTACAAAGAAATGTCTCACTTAACATCCTCTAGCGCAAAGAGTGTATTAACTTCGCAGAAAATTTAAGAAAATGACAATCGGAATCGTTGGATGTGGAAATTTGGGCATGTCGCTGTTGAATGGCATCGCTACTCTAGACAAAGAAGTTAAGATCGTTGGTTCAAAAAGGGATCTTAGTTCACTTCCTTCAGTAAGCGGAAATGTGCGTTTTACAGATTCCAACAAGGACTTGCTTGATGCGTGTGATATTATCGTAATTGCCTTGAAGCCCTATAATGTAGTTTCCTTTTTGGAAGAGTTCAAAGGAGCTTTTGATCCATCACGTCATACAGTTGTATCAGCAGCAACGGGTATCACGATCGCTGAAATGAAAAAAGCAATTGGTAAAGAAGTGGATCTTTTTCGTGCCATGCCGAATACGGCATCTTCAGTTAATGAGTCCATAACAGCTATTTCAGCTGGTAGGGATCAATTGAAGCGAAAAGATCAAGTTGTGAAATTGTTTGAAGGTCTTGGAGAAACCGTACTTATTGATGAAGATCTAATGGAATCTGCGACCATTCTTGGTGCTTGCGGTATTGCATACGTATTGCGTTTCATGCGTGCCATGATCCAGGGTGGTGTAGAAGTAGGTTTTGATGTGAAAACGGCCACCAAGATTGTGAGTCAGACTGTGAAAGGAGCAGCTGAGCTGATCATCCAGAACGGTACGCATCCTGAACAGGAAATTGACCGCGTTACCACACCAAAAGGTTGCACAATCGTTGGGTTAAACGAAATGGAACACAGTGGTTTCAGTTCGGCGCTTATTAAAGGTATTGTGACTTCCTATGATAAGATTGCGTTGAAGGATTAAATTTAACTCTATGCAGACAACCATCGAAATAAGCAATTACCCGCTTACAGAAGCTTACGAGGAACAAATCGTGGATTTCATTCAGCGTGTGCGATCACATGCCGGAATCCAAGTCAAAGTAAATGCAACGAGCACGCATATCACAGGTCCGTTAGATACGGTTTTTGAATTATTACAGCAAGAAATACGGGCTTCATATGAGAAATATGGCCAAATGATCTTTGTAATCAAAGTATTGAAGGGTGCTTTGGATCTGAATTTTGAATTGAAATAAATAATATCTTTTATTCTAATTTCTTAGCCATGAAAAAAGTGTTTTTTACCTCATTGCTCCTTTTAGCTAACAGCCCCTTGAAGGCACAGAAGATATACTCCGTTGATTATGAAAGTCAAGCCGATATTAAGGTATTTGTTGTTCAATATGAAAGTCAGGCAGACCTTAGAGTATACAAAGTAAAATATGAAAGTCAGGTAGGGCAAAATGATGGAAAATGGTTTTTCACGAAATATGCCAGTCAGGCCAAAAAGAAGATCTACTTCGTGAAGTATGAAAGTCAGGCTGACCTGAAAATCTATTTCGTGGATTACGAGAGTCAGGCCGGATGGCGCAATTCATCGAAGAAGAGTTTATTATACTAATAACTCAGATATTTTCGCTCCGCAGGATTTAAAATTCTTCGAAAAGTACTGTGCAAAACAAAAAATCCCGGTTTCCCGGGATTCGATTTTATTTCTTTCTGTTCTTTAATTGCTCTTGTTGCATTTTCTGCATTTGCTCCAGGCGTTCCTGAAATTTGGATTTCTTCTTCACTTTAGGATTGGCTGCCGCCTCGGCTTTTCGCTCTGCCATTTTCAGTTTTAATTTCTCCTCATCAACAAAAAATTGCTTGATCAATACCATGATAAGAATTGAAACAAGTGTTGAGATAAAATAATAGTAACTCAATCCGGAAGAGTAATTATTGAAGAAGAAAATCATCATCACAGGGAAAATATACATTAACACCTTCATATTCGGCATTCCCGGTTGTTGAGGCTGCTGCATATTACCGCTATTTAAATACGTATAGATCAATGTAGTAGCAGACATCAGTAATGTAAATAAACTGACGTGATCCCCATAAGGCCAGATGTTCACTCCGAAATCCCATATGGAGTCGTAAGACGATAGGTCCTCGGCCCATAAAAATGACTTTTGTCTTAATTCGAAAGCGGAAGGGAAGAAACGGAAGACCGCAAGTAAGATGGGCATCTGGATCAACATTGGTATACATCCGGACAATGGACTAGCACCCGATTCACGGTATAATGTCATCATTTCCATTTGTTTTTTCATTGCATCTTCCTGGTTCGGATATTTGGCATTCAACTCATCGATCTCAGGCTTGAGAATACGCATTTTAGCAGAAGAAATGTACATTTTCCACTGAATCGGCATCAAGATGAACTTAAGAATCAATGTTAACATGAGAATGGCGATTCCCGCGCCCATTCCTGTGTTCATTAAAAAGTTAAACACAGGTTGTACTGCGTAGAGATTGATCCAGCGAAATAAACCCCAACCAAAATTGAGGATATCATCGTAACCATGATCGTACGATTTCAATACTTCGTAATCATTCGGGCCAAAGAACCAATTGAAATGCATGGTCATGTTGTCTGCTGAGCGAAATCCTAATGCTGCATCAGTCTTGAATCCCTTCAAGTGAGTCCACTGACGAGCATGTCCATCCTGGTATTCTCTAACAACGAATTTCGTTCCTGATTTATCAAACGCTTTGTCAGGACGAATGATAGAGGAGAAGTAACTTTGCTTGAATGCTATCCAACCGATATTGTCCTCCGCAGTTGCATCATCGTTGCCCATTTCTGACAAATAGTCGAGACCTTCTTTTTCCTGGTTGAAACATACTGTCGAAACACGACGCTGTTCCGTGAATAGTCTTTCGGTTCTTCTGAAAGCCGTTTCCCAATTAAACCTAACATTCTGCGGCGCTATCTTACCGCTAAAGTCTTCCATTTTCACTGTGTAGTCCAAATCATACGCATCCTTTTTCAGGGAATAAGTAAAAGTGATTTTCTCTCCGTTCTTCATAGTTGTTTGAAGAATCGCAGATTGTTCAGTTTTCGAAATAACATCAAAATCCATAGAACCAGTAGCGAGCTGTTTACCATTCATTGGAAAACGAAGCTGATTCACTGCGTCACCATTGGAGAACAACAACAGAGGTTTGAATTCTTTTGATTGCTCTTTCTTTTTTCTCTTTTCCGCATAATCTGCATAGGTTTCGTATTCTTTCAATCGTGCAGCAGAAACGATTCCGCCTTTTGTAGAAAGATCGATGATAAGTTTTTCATTTTCAAGACGAATGAAAGCTTCTTTCTTTATAGGTGGCTCAATTACTTTTTTTGTTTTAGATAAAGCAACTTTGGCATCTTTTTTATCTGCATCCTTCTTCGCTGAAGATTCTTTTTCTCTTTTCGACTGAAGAGCAATCTCTTTTTCCTGCTTTTTTATTTCAGCCTCCGTTGGCTGATTCATGATGGCAAACACCGACAATATTAGTCCGATGAGCACAAGCCCAATGATCGAATTTCTATCCATTTCTTATTTTTTATTTTTGATCGCTGCATCTATAAATGCAACAAAAAGTGGGTGAGGATTAGCTACTGTACTTTTGTATTCTGGGTGAAATTGAGCGCCAACAAACCAAGGGTGATCTTCCACTTCTACCACTTCCACAAGACTTGTTTCAGGATTTTTTCCAGTAGGTATCATACCCGCCTTTTCAAAATCTTCAAGATACTTGTTATTGAACTCGTAACGGTGACGATGCCTTTCCGAGATCTTATCAGTATTGTAAGCAGCTGCTACTTTTGAACCTGGTTTTAATTGACAATTATAAGCACCAAGACGCATCGTTCCGCCTTTTTCTTCGATGTTTTTTTGTTCCTCCATCATGCTGATGACAGGGTACTTGCAATCCTCCGATATTTCAGTGGTATGTGCGTCTTCAAACCCAAGAACGTGACGTGCATACTCGATTACCGCGCATTGCATTCCCAAACAAATTCCAAGGAAAGGAATCTTATTCTCACGCGCAAAACGAACTGCTTCGATCTTTCCGGAAATCCCTCTAGATCCGAAACCCGGAGCAACAAGTATTCCATCCAAACCTTTTAACTCATCTTCGAGATTGGATTTACTAAGCTTCTCAGAATGGATCCATTTTACATTTACCCGTGCTTCATTAAAGACTCCAGCATGTATAAATGACTCACTGATCGATTTGTAAGAATCTTTTAACTCAACATATTTTCCTACCAAACCGATATTCACCTCTGATTTCGGATTTTTCAATCTCCAAAGGAACTCTTTCCAATTATCTAGTTTAGGTGTTGATTTCGCCGAAAGCCCGAGTTTTTCCAAAACGACTTTGTCCAGTTCTTCTGTTTGCATTAGAAGCGGGACATCGTAAATAGATTCAGCGTCCCGAGATTCGATGACCGCATTCATACTTACATTACAAAACTTCGCAATCTTCTTACGCAGTGTGAGATCCAGCTCATGTTCTGTTCGACAACAAAGAATATCAGGCTGTACACCAAGTTCCAGTAATTGCTTGACAGAGTGCTGCGTTGGTTTTGTTTTTAATTCACCTGCAGCAGCGAGATAAGGAACAAGGGTCAAGTGGACAACTATACAGTCGTTCTCAAATTCCCAAAGCATCTGACGAACAGCCTCTACGTACGGAAGCGACTCGATATCACCTACCGTTCCACCGATTTCAGTAATCACGATGTCGAAATCACCACTTTTCCCAAGGATCTGTATGCGGTTTTTAATTTCGTCTGTAATGTGTGGAATGACCTGTACGGTTTTCCCAAGGAATTCTCCGCGTCGTTCCTTTTCAATCACTGATTGATAGATACGGCCAGTAGTTACGTTATTTGCCTGAGAAGTTGGTACATTAAGGAAACGCTCATAATGACCTAGGTCTAGGTCAGTTTCAGCGCCGTCATCAGTTACAAAACATTCTCCATGCTCATAAGGATTGAGCGTTCCCGGATCAATATTGATGTAAGGATCAAGTTTTTGAATCGTGGAGGAATAGCCTCGAGCCTGAAGTAATTTAGCTAAAGAAGCGGAAATGATCCCTTTGCCAAGTGAAGAAGTAACACCCCCGGTTACAAAAACATATTTCGTAGAATTCGACATAGAAAAAACTGTAACTACGGGGCGCAAAGTTAGTAGATTCAAGCGATAATCAGCAGAGAAATTAGTGTAATTCTCAAATTATATACAGAATCTAGTATGGCCAACCAGAGTTTAACCCACCATGAAAAAATAGTTCACTTTTCCTGACGTCCGTTTTATTGAATACTGGACAGCCTTGTTTATCGAGCATAGGATAGTGAGGAGTGTTTCGTTTAAGACTTTTGGGCAGCCAGATCAGATCGTGCATTAATCGATTTTGTAGCTGATGAAGCAAATGTTCGCTGTCGATTCCTATTTTGAAGCCAAGCCATTGTGATGAACCATATCCGCAGTCAAAGCCAACATATGTAATGCCGTGACTTGTCCTTCCGTAAGGTTGATCTTCCAGACTTCTATATCCGTTCGGACAACCGTCGAATACGATTTTCTGCCAGTCAGTTCTGTCTGTTTCTCCTGTCCAGATGGAAAATCCTGCATTGAACTTCCAAAGCGAATCACGGTAACTTATTGCCAACTGCCCTGTTCTGAAGCGATCTTTTCCCTACCCCGCGAAAATATCGTTTTCAAAAAGAACACTTATCTTTTTTAAATGCAAACCCCATCCTCCTGATCGTTGGGATGAACCCACGTTATCAAAGTACCACAAGTAATTGTATGCAAAACCGTAATTGTGGTTTGTGTTGTGCAACAAGCTATTAAGCTGAAAGTCACTTAGAGTTGACTTGCTTCCAGCGAGAAACACTATCCCCATAGAAGTTCTGGATTGAAAAAAATGATTTCGTTGGCCGATATCCGATAACTGGTACACTAGTTGCTCTCCAAAATTCAATTGATAAGTTCGATCTGTAAAGCAGGTATTTAACTGAAAACCAATACCATTAATATGTGTTCCAAACTGAAGTGAGATACCTGCATTCCATCCAAATTCATGTGTTTTAAAAAGTTGTGCTTTTAAAGGTAAAGAGAGTAGAAGAAGTCCAATAAGTTTGATCTGCATTTTGCAAAAGTGTCAAAAAACATTCCAAACAAGAAATGAACCTTTGGAATGTTTTTCAACCCGATTATACGAAGTCAGTGTAGTTCACAATTAAAGCAATTATTTTTGTTTTCATGGGAGGCAAAAAAGTCTATTGGTCAGCTCAAATTATAGGATGGACATCATATGCTTCATTGGTATTCCTGGCAACATATGCAGAAGACCCAAAAAAATTGGATGTTCCATTTTTTATAAATATTAGTTCGCTTATAATCCTCGGGATTAGCGTAACCCATCTAATGAGAACATTCTATGTAAAGTTCAATTGGTTAGAAATCAAACTTTTCCCTTTAATACCTCGCATTTTTCTTTCCTCACTGATCTGCTCAACGATAATCTCACTAAGCTCTCAAACAATTTCTGTTTTTCTTAATTATTCAGGAAAGTATTTAACATGGCTGGACACATTAATCAACATTCTCGCCTTACTAATACTAATTCTGTTTTGGAATTCAGTCTATTTTACCTTTCACTTCTTTCAAAAATCTAGGCAGCAGGAATTGAACAATATTTCCCTCGAAGCCAGTAGGAATGAGATTGAATTAAAAAACCTGCTCGCCCAGCTTAATCCACATTTTCTTTTCAATTCTCTCAATAGTATTCGAGCCCTCATTGACATTGAACCAACAAAAGCAAAAGATGCTGTAACCACTTTATCTGCATTATTGCGTACGTCTCTTGCATTAGGCAAAGAAGAATTGGTGCCACTGCGAGCCGAACTCGAAATGATCGATCATTATCTTGAAATGGAAAAGATTCGTTTCGAAGAACGCCTCTCAATTAGTTGGGATACAGACAACACAATGAATCATCTCCAGATTCCGCCATTTTCAATGCAAACTTTGGTAGAAAACGCTATTAAACATGGAATTTCACATTTGGTTAATGGCGGTTCGATCAGTATTCGTACGACCAATGAATCTGAGCAAATGGTTTTAGAGGTTAGAAATACTGGGTGCCTCAAGGAATCAATTGACCCAGGAATTGGAATTATAAATACGCGCCGAAGACTCGACTTGCAATTTAAAGGAAAAGCCACTCTGGAATTACTCCAAGAAGACGATAATGTCGTGGCTATATTAACCATCAAAAAGGAAAAGGAATGAAATCATACCGAACACTAATCATTGATGATGAGCGACTTGCCAGAGAAGAATTAAAGTCATTGTTAAATGATTATCATGAAATTGACATCATTGACGAAGCTCGAAACGGGGAAGAGGGTATTGAAAAATGTAAATCACTTCAACCTGATCTTTTGTTTCTAGATATAAATATGCCTGGAATAAATGGGTTTGACATGGTTAGGCAGTTGGAAGAAATACCAAAAGTTATCTTTGTAACGGCTTACGATGAATATGCTATTGATGCTTTCGAGGTCAATGCATTGGATTATATATTAAAACCCGTTGATCCTATTCGTTTAAAGGATGCGATTAATAAACTTTCGCAATCCGAGGATGATTTCCAATCCAATGAGGCCAATGTGGCTTCAAGAAAGGATCGAAAACTTTCACTGAAGGATAAGGTATTTATCAAAGATGGTGAAAAATGCTGGTTTGTGGAATTGAGTAAAGTACGAATGCTCGAATCAGACGGGAATTACGTTAAGGTGTATTTCGATCAATTTCGTCCTTTAATCCTAAGATCATTGAATAGTTTTGAAGATCGACTTGACCCGGAATTTTTCTTTCGGGCGAATCGAAAATTCATAATCAATCTTCAATGGGTTAGTAGTATTGAAAACTGGTTTAACGGTGGTTTACAGGTTGAATTGCGAGAAGGGGAGAAGGTGGAAATTTCTCGCCGTCAAGCAATACGTTTTAAGGAGATGATGAGTCTGTAAAATTAGACTTTAAGAATTATTTTCAACAAGCCGAATTCCAGTTGCTGTAAGCTCGATCATCCTTGATTTATAGAGTTTACCTAAGGTTTGTTTGAATAGTTTTTTACTCATTCCAACGGTTTCTCTGATCTCATCTGGATCGCTTTTATCTGTCAGTTGAAGTGATCCATTTTCTTTGAGAACCTCCATTAATGTGATTTCTGCATCATCATAACGGATGTTTCCGATTTTTTCAAGCCGAATATCCAGTTTCCCGTCCTCCCGAACTAAAAGAACAAATCCCCGAATGCGATCACCTCTACGTAAAGGGCTGTTAATATCATTCCGGTAGATGATCCCATGAAACTGATTATCTACAATCACCTTCAAGCCAAGATCGGTCTTCTCACATATAAGCACCTCCACTTCCTTACCTTTAAGCTCCTGATCTTCGCACGACACAAGATAGCGACTCACCTTCATTGTGGCGAACAAACGATCCGTAGCATGATCCATCTGCAAAGTCACAAGGTAGGATTTACCTTCTTCCATCCGCTGATTCTGCTCTTTGAATGGCACGATTAAGTCTTTTTCAAGTCCCCAGTCCAGAAAAGCACCGTATAATGTTACTTCTTTAACTTTGAGGAAAGCAAAGCCATGAAGCATGAGAAAGGGTGTCTCGGTAGTCGCGACAAGACGGTCTTCAGAATCCTTATATAGGAAAACAGTGATATCATCACCCTCTTTAAGTCCTTCCGGAATGTACTTTCCAGGTAAAAGCACATCGTTTCCTTCTTCATCACCCAAATAGGCTCCTGGTGCTGTAAATCGTAATACTTTGAGGATATTGATCTCTCCCAGTTCCATACTAGAAATATAAGTTGGATGCCGGTTTAGATTTTAAGATCAAACAAGGCAATTTGCTTTCGTTGGTAATTAGCGATTGTGCAAACTTGTCAAATTGTGGTAAAAGACTTTCAGAGTGGTAAGCAATTGCAACCATATCAATATTATTGCTCTTGGCGTAATCCATAATCTTTTTGGAATAGGATCCGCCGCTTGACATTAATTCAACTACACAAGGTACGTTTCGGTCTACATATTGTTTCTTAACGATCAGAATTCGGTTTTTCATTTGTTGACTGAGATACTCATCATTTTGTTTTTCACCAAGTACATGAACTGTTGCACCGAAAATAGCGGCGAGGTCACCTGCATTGTTTACGATTTGTAAACTTTCTTTTGTTAAATCGATCGGTACTACAATATTCTTAATTTCCTTAAATGGGGTGTCTTTTTGAAGAATGATAAACGGAGTATCAGCGCTAGTAACCACCTTCATGGCGTTACTTCCCAATAATTTCTGTAGCCCTAAAGCACCATGCGTACCCATGACAATCAATTGCGCATTTTCTTTACGAGCCAACTCTCCAATTTGATCAAAAATAGACCCCTCACGAACGGTTTTCGTAAATCGAACACTATCATTTGCGACAACTTTCGAAATGATTTCGTTCAATTTTAAAGAAGCCCTAGGAGCATCTTCTTTTGAGGACACAACATGAAGGAGCCTGATTTCTACATTTATATGTTTGGAAAGATTGATTGCATAATTTAATGCAGCATCACCAACAGGAGTGAAATCATGAGGAACAATATAAAGATTAGAAGTCATTATTTATCATTTAAACCGTTCAAAAATAGAGCTTTTTAGACTGAATGCAGCTTATACTTTTTAACATAAACGTGTTAAAGTTCAATTAGTTGTTTCGACTTATCTAAAAACTAAAAATTAATCGATTTATCAATAAATGGACGAATACAAGTCAACGGCTTTTTAAAGTTGGAACCTTGTTTTTTTGAACTTGAACTTGAACACTAACATTCTTTGCATGAAAACCTAATCTATTCTTGTTCCAAATGTAATGATTGACGCTGGCGAAAGTACGATTACACAAATCCTTTTTATCCAAATTAAAGACGAGCTTAAATTTATTCCATGCGTTCACTTTCAAAACTTGATTTAATTGAAAATCAATCTGACTCCACAACAAAGTTGTATCCGAATGTTCTACAGAGAATGTATATTTAGGTAATTCATTCAATTTTGTATCCGAATTGACATAATACTCCAGTTCAATAATAAATTTCAATCTTTTGAAATTCTTTTCAAATTTTATCTCATTGGAAAATGAAATGAATTCATTTTTAGATTTTATTTCTTCTCTAAATTCGTAATCTTGCAGCAGATAATTTTCATTAATCGACTCATTAACAAAGTATTCTGTATTTACAATTTTATCATTTTTGATACAAAATGATGTGAATTGTGAGTAATTTCTAATTTTTGTTTTTAATTTACGTTTCCATTTTTGAGAATGGACAGGGGATAATGTCAAGTTATTTTTTATACGGTATAACTCGTCATAGTAAAGAAAGAAATCTTCATACACCATAAAAATATTTTGATAGCTTGAAGACGAAATAACTTGATGCAAATCAGTTGTCCATTTTTTATTCAATGAAAGTCCGGAACTCATAAATGGCACCCTGTCCGGAACTTTTAGATTGTATTTTAACTTCAATAGGCTCAGTATAGAAGGGGTAATGTCTAGATGCGAAACAATATTTTCGAATTTTTGAGGTTTTCTTATTAAATCACTTACAATAATTAGAGGTACGGTAAATTTATGAAGAGGATTCTCATTAATAAGTTCATTACCATGATCTCCAGTAATAATGAAAATCGTATTTGAGAAATCATGCCTGTTTTTTCTCCTCCTGAAATATTCGCGAATGACCAAATCGGTGTATCTAAAGCAAGAAAATGCTTCCAAATTTTTCAGGATATAGTTTTCATATTGTGAACATTTCTTTTCCGAAAGAATTTCCCGTTTTATTTGCCTAATTATATGTTTTTGATTCGGAATCACATATGGATGATGTGTGCTTACGGTGAGAAAAATATCCAATTTTGGTTTTTCATGAGTGTTGATCTTTTTATCATCCAAAAGTGCTTTAGCAAAAAGATCCCCGTCAGGATATCCCCATGGATTCTCTTTAATCAATGAATTATTAAATTGTTTCTCCCATGAATTAACTAAATAATTTATTCCTTGATAGTTGAGGTAGTTTCTCATTCCATGGAAATCCAAATTGTGGCCGCAATAAAACCGCGAAAAATAATACTCTTTAAGAATGCCAATTAATGATAAGTGCCTTGGTAATTCCAATTGCATAAAAATGGAATTCTCCGGAGCATTAGGTGTAGACGAGAGTAAAGCAGGTAAAACGTTATATGTTCGTTCTGATGTAGCAATTGTATTTGGAAAATACAGCCCCTGGCGAGCTAATGAATCCAAAAAAGGCATTAAATTGCTTGTGGTATGAGCATATTTACCTACTAAATTAGTGGTAAGACTTTCCACAATAATGAAAACAATATTTGGTGGTTTTGGATTACCCCTTTTAAATAGATTTGAAAACTTTTTATCGGAAATAAACTCATGCATCAAAGGAAAATTATCATCCTCGATACTTCCACCCAAAAACTCATTTTCAACAACTCCAAGAGTTGAATAATTTTCACTTTTTTCGCTTTTTCTCGAAAAATAATTGATCGTTTTAAATCCGAAATAGCTTAGTTTATTATTGACTAATTTAACGGCCATAGGTTTGCTTGAACTATATGATGTCAATGGCATTAGACATATTGAAGTGAATATTATGATATTTCCAAAGAATTGACTAACTCTAGTTCCTTTTATACTTTTAAAGTAATTAGACAAGAATAAATAAAAGATGATGATTATAAAAAGTTCGCAAAAAACTGAAAATTTAATTGAGCCCGTTCCTGCAATAGTTTGAATTTCATTCCAAGAAAAATGAAATAAAATTTCATCAAGTGGTTGTTTTGTTGCTAAAAATACCTGAATCAATATGTAGTTTGCAACTAAAAATATGAGAGAAACCAATTTCAATAATATCGAACTCTTTATTCTTCTAATAAAGAACAGACTTTGTATAAAAATGGAGATAAAAACAATCAGGTTCGAGAGAATTAAGTCTATTAACGTCCCACCAAAAAAGTAACTAATTTTAATGCCATCCTCCTGACTATGGATTGAGTAACTAATAAATTCATAAATTCTTAGTAACCAGAAAGAACAGAAAAGCGCATAAACAAGAGGAATTCCTTGATTTAAATTGAATTGTATTCTTTGCCAATTTTTTTTCAACTTTCCCTCTATTTTCGGAGCAAATTTCTATGCTTTGATCTTGACTCAAAAAGTTGATGCGCCGCGATTAATGAATTATTTCTCATATCAATCTGATAAGACAAATTTAGTTAGATCATCTTGGAATGAACGAAAAAATACTCAATGAATCAACGAATTAATGTCAGTCAGTAGACTCAGAAGTGATAAAAATTTTCCTGCAAGCTCACTTATTTCAATTAGTTGTTTCTCTTTTTTCTAGTCGACTTACCTGAACCAACAGTTGTGTTGAGTGCATTCGGGTCACGTTTGTCTTTTTTGTCAACCTTTTTTTCCAATTCTTCCTTTTTTTGCTCTTCCTCTTTTAATTCAGAATCAGGCATTACAGCTTTATGATCGGAACCACCAGCAGGCACTTTGGTGTCTTCTGGACTTTCCCATTTATCCCTTATCTCAACTTTTTCTATCTTGCCGGTGCGTTCATTTTTGATGAATACCTCTTTCTTTTCTCCATCTGATTTGTTTACACCGATAACATCTTCTTTGAGGATCCATTTGTTATCCTTAAAATAAAGGGCATCGTATGACAAGTCTGGCACATAAAAGGAATAAAATCCGGCAAGAACTGGAGTTTCAGGTGAAAGATGGTCGTAAATGATTCGGTCGTATTCAGGCTCGTATTTTAAAGATATGGAAACCTTCTTTGAATGCTCAAAGAATACTCTTTTAAGGGTTTTGTCATTCATTTTAAAAACGGGACTGCCTAATTTTGGATTAGAACCCGAAAAATAAAGAACATCGATTAGTTTGATCGTACTAACTGAATTATTCCCGTCCCACCCAAGAAGTACATACATTTTTTTGGCTCCTTTTTCTTTCGGTATGATCTTGTAATACAAAGCACCATACCAGTTTTTAGGTTCAATTATACCATCGGGACGAGGAGGAGAATCAGGATTATCTTTCAATTCCGAAATCGACATTCCATTCTTTGTTTTCTTGAGAATAAAGCAATGGTACTTCTGCGTTTGGTCTTGTTGTTCGATGTTCCAATTCACAATTCGAACTTCGCCGTCAGGGCTGTCCACAAAGCCTACCGAATTTAATTTACTGAAGGGGTAGGTAAATGCATCCGAAAGCTCCAGCGTTTGTCGTAGATAGGGCTTGAAAATTGAATTAATACTGTCCTTTTGTTTATCTTTTTGAGCTGAGCGCAGAGAATTTAAAAGTAACAAAAGTGTGTCCTCCCGATCAGTAATAGCAGCTGAAACCTCGCTTTGAGCAGCCGAGGAAAGCGTAACTAATAATCCAACTAAGACAGAAAAACCTTTCATATGATTAAGAACGCACAGTTAATCATTTTGTTACTTCAGGTCGGATAAGAATAAAATCCTGAGAAGGGGCTTCAAGACCTGACCGTTTCAGTTCTGCAATGAT